>NZ_JAMXXS010000056.1:0-8896 GCF_024129595.1 Acinetobacter lwoffii
GACGGAAACGATTTGGTCTAAGAATGAATTTAATTGTTGGAATGGTGAATTGGATGCTCTTGAATTAACTTTCGCAAGAGATCTAATGATGTCAGAATTAAAACAATATCCAGTTATTTATGAACAAACAGTTGCATGGGGCGATATGGATGCCTTTGGACATGTCAATAATGCCATGTATTACCGTTATGTCGAAAGTGCACGTCTAGCTTATTTAACCCAATTAGAAATTCTCACTGAATCGGTATCTACCGTAGTGGCATCCAATCAGTGCCGTTATTTAAAACCCGTGGTTTTTCCTGATCATTTAAAAGTGGCAGCACGTATTGAAGAAATCCGTAATAGTGCAGTTAGAATGCAATATGTATTATGGAGTGAAAAACAGCAAAGTATTGTGGCTACTTCAGAAGCAGTGATTGTCTGTGTCGATAAAAAGACCATGCAGAAAACAGAAATTCCGGAACATATTCGCGAAAAAATCAAAGCACTTGAATTAAGCGTTCAACATGAAATTTAAAAATGAATGAAGCATTTTATTTTGTAATTTTTTTTAAACTTTATTGTTATTGCTTTAAGGTTTTATATTGAATGTTTTATTTAATATAAATATGATGGGGCTATTATTTAATAAAATGAATAATATTATTTTTCGGAGAGCATTATGCCAGATATTACGCATTTATCAGTAGAAGAGTTAAAACGTTTACAAGCAGAAGCAGAATCGCTGATTGCTTCAAAAAAAGATCAAGAAATTGAAGACGCTTATCAGCAAATCTTGGCAGTTGCTGAGAAAGTTGGTATGACGGTTGAACAGTTACTTGAATTTGGTGCATCTAAGCGTAAGAAATCGTCACGTAAGTCGGTTGAACCGCGTTACCGTAGCAAAAGCAATCCGGACGATACCTGGACTGGCCGTGGTAAACAGCCGCGCTGGTTGGTGGCTGAATTGGAAAAAGGCGCAAAGCTGGACGATTTCCTGATCTAAGCCTTCATTTGATCTGGTCATTAGGCTGTCATACAGACAGTCTAAGATGATTAAACCAAGCATACCTGCTTGGTTTTTTTATATCTATGAATTGGCGTTGGCAGAAAAGTGTGCATAATGTGTGGGTATAAGGGGAAAATTATAAATGGGGATTTGGACTTGAGCGATTGGTCGTGGTGGGGATGAGCAGTAAACCGAAAACTTTAAGATGGTTGATCCTTGCTCTTGTTGCATTTTTTATTTTTGTCGTATTACAAGTGCCAGCGGCCTGGTTAATTTCAAAATTTTATAAAAATAACCAGACTTTGCATAATGTAAACGGAAATATCTGGCAGGGAAGTGCGGACTGGAAAAAAGGCAATCTTCGGGGCAGTCTGAACTGGAAAGTACGGCCGCTGGATTTGCTGTTGCTGCGGGTTGGGGCACATGTGGATTTGCATAGTGGCAATACCCAGCTTTCCGGGATCATGGCCTATGGTCTGAATAAATCTTTAATTGTCAAAAATCTTGAAGGGCAGGTCGCGCCTGAAACCTTAAAAAAAGTTGCAGACTGGCAATGGCCGAGTACTGCGATTCAGTTTAAAGATCTGGATTTTAAATATAAAAAAGAACAGGGCTTCAGTCAGGTGGCTGGGCAAATGCAATGGGCGGGTGGTGAGCTGATTTATACCTTTGCCCAGCGTCAGGAACGCATGAATGTACCTGCCATGACTGGAAAACTCGCAGATGAAAGCGGACAGCTGTTAGTTGATGTTCGGGATAGTCGCGATCAACGTATGCTGAATATCAAGCTTGATCCGAGTCTGATGCTGGATATCCAGCTCACCCAGCGCTTTTTAATGAATGCACCTTCTTATGAAGGTAAAGCCGGATTAGATACCTATGTGATCAGTACCCGCCAACCCTTAATGGGAGGCTTGAACTGATGGCAGTTTCTCTGAATGATTTAAAAAATATTGAACTGAAACAGATCGATCGTGCTGCACCTGTGGTTTTGTTACTGCTCATTCTGTATCTATGCTGGAAGCTGGCGGCTTTGTTCTGGTTGCTGATAGCTCCACCCCAAGCCATGCAGCTGGATCGGGTAGAACTGGGTTCGCAACAGGCACAAATTCCGAATATCGGTGCATTTTCACTGTTTCAGGAAGTTGGGCAGTCTGTGGGTGCTATTGAAACTACCAATATCATTTTACAAGGGGTGGTGGTTGCCAGTCCAAGTTATAACTCTTCTGCGGTACTGAAAATTAATGATCAGGTCGATCGTTACCGTGTCGGGGAAATGCTAGCCAATAGCGGTTTTGAGTTGGCTGAAGTGTATTGGGATCGGGTTATTTTACGTCGATCCACAGGTGCTACTCAGGAAGTCTTATTCAAAGGTCTGGAAAATGGCTTGAATCAGCCGATTGTGCCGGAAACATCAGCCTCTTCAAGTTCAATGCCTGCTATGCCTTCTAATAGTGGTATGCCTGAGCAGCCTTCGCCACAGAATGAAATTGGTCGGGCCATCCAGCAGATGCAGGAAAACAAGGACCAGTATTTACAGAATATGGGGGTGAGTGCAGCAGATGGAAGTTATGAAGTGACTTCACGGACGCCGGCTGCACTGCGTAATCGTCTGGGTTTAAGACCAGGCGACCAGATTTTGTCTTTAAATGGCCAGACGCTGAGCCAGGGACAGACCGAAGCACAATTACTGGAACAGGCCCGACGTGAAGGTCAGGTCAAACTCGAAATAAAACGTGGTGATCAGGTGATGACCATACAACAAGATTTGAAGTGATGTGTCATCACGCATAGGGTTAGGAAACACGAAAGTTTATGGCTTTATTTAATAATAATCGATCAGCATGGGCATTCTGTGTGGCCGCACCGTTAATAGCTATGGTCAGTACGGCGAGTTATGCACAAACCTGGAAAATCAACCTTCGAGATGCTGACTTAACTGCATTCATTAATGAAGTGGCCGACATTACCGGCAAAAACTTTGCAGTCGATCCGCGGGTACGTGGTAACGTAACAGTCATCTCCAATAAAGCCCTGAATAAAAATGAAGTCTATGACCTGTTTTTAGGCGTACTGAATGTCAATGGTGTGGTGGCAATTCCTTCGGGTAATACCATCAAGCTGGTTCCGGACAGCAATGTCAAAAGCTCAGGCATTCCCTATGATGCCAGAAGCCGTGCCAGTGGTGACCAGATTGTGACCCGAGTGTTGTGGCTGGAGAATACCAATCCGAATGACTTGATTCCTGCATTACGTCCTTTAATGCCGCAGTTTGCCCATTTGGCGGCGGTGCCGGGTACGAATGCCTTAATTGTGTCGGATCGTGCCAGCAATATTTACCAGCTGGAAACCATTATTCGTAATTTGGACGGCACCGGTCAAAATGATATTGAAGCGGTCAGTTTACAATCCAGTCAGGCCGAAGAAATGATTGGACTGATTGAATCCATGACTGCCACCGGTGGTGCTAAAGATGTCCGCGGTTCGCGAGTGCGGGTGATTGCAGATACCCGTACTAACCGGATCATCATTAAAGGTGATCCCACGACGCGCAAACGGGTGCGTCAAGTAATCGAAACTCTGGATGTACCGGCTGCGGATCGTTTGGGTGGATTAAAAGTTTTTCGTCTGAAATATGCCAGCGCTAAAAATCTTGCGGAAATCTTGCAGGGTTTGGTAAGCGGGCAGGCGGTGAACAGTAATTCAAATTCGAGTAGTACATCCTCGAACTCGTCTTCACTCAGTTCTGGCAATAATTTAAATAACAACAATACGACTACCGGTTCGAGTAGCAACACCTCTTCAGGCATTCAGTTGAATACTGGCATGAATAATGAGCAAGGTGGTATTACCAGCTTTAATGGCAATGGCGTCAGTATTATTGCTGATACCACACAAAATTCTTTGGTGGTGAAAGCAGATCCGCAATTGATGCGTGAAATTGAATCGGCGATTGACCAGCTGGATATTCGCCGTCAACAAGTGCTGATTGAAGCCGCGATTATTGAAGTTGAAGGAACCGATGCGGATCAACTCGGTGTGCAATGGGCCTTGGGTGATATCAGTAGTGGTATTGGGCTGGTGAACTTCGATAATTTTGGTACCAGTCTAAAAAATATTGCGGCTGGTTATCTCACCGGTGGTGGTGCAGGTGCTGCAAGTGCCGTAGGCGCGGGCAGTTCACTGGTACTCGGTGATTATCGTGAAGGCAGTGATGGTTCCCGACGTCTGTATGGCGCGATGATTCAGGCACTTAAAGAAACCACTAAATCCAACCTGTTGTCTACGCCGTCGATCGTGACCATGGATAACGAAGAAGCCTATATTGTAGTGGGTGAAAACGTACCCTTTGTGACAGGCTCAGTATCTACAGGCGCTGCTGGAGTTGCTAATCCCTATACCACCATTGAACGTAAGGATGTCGGGGTCACTTTAAAGGTGGTTCCACATATTGGCGAAGATGGTACGGTACGCCTGGAAGTGGAACAGGAAGTTTCTGATGTCAAAGCCAGTAAAGGGCAGGCGCAGGATCTGGTTACCAGCAAGCGAGCGATCAAAACCTCAATTCTGGCCGAACATGGACAAACTATTGTGCTTGGCGGTCTGATTTCGGATAACACCAGTTATGGACGCCAAGCGGTGCCGGGTCTGGGTGCAATTCCAGGCTTAGGACGTTTATTCCGTTCTGAAGGTAAATCCAATCAGAAGCGTAACTTATTGATCTTTATCCATCCAACCATTGTGGGGGATAAAAATGCAGTGCGTAAACTGACCCAGCAACGTTATAGTCAGTTATATAGTCTGCAACTCGCACTCGATTCAGACGGGAACTTTGCCAAATTGCCAGAAAGTGTTGAAGATGTGTATCAACAGCGAATTCCGGTATCCAGAACGCCCTTGCAAAACTCGACCTATCAAACTGTGCCGACCGCACCGGTTCAGGCACAACCAGTTAATGTAGTCGCCACGCCGGTCGCGATAGAACCAGTGATTCAGCGACAAGTGGTAGAACCCGTCCAACAGGTAGAAAAAAGTAAAAATACCGTTACAACAACCACACTTAGACCCAAAAGCTAAGCCATTCGTATTTGCAGACAGCATGTTATGATAATGTCAAAGAGAACAGAGAAGTAACTTTCATGACTTGGAAAATACACGCGATTACAGGCGACTTAACAGGACAGGAAATTAGCATTGACCGTGACATGCTGGTAGGGCGTCATCAGGCTGCGGATATCGTGTTACAGGCTGCGGAAATCTCCCGTAAACATGCGGCATTTTTACTGAAAGATGATGCGCTCTGGGTGCAGGATTTGGGTTCATCGAATGGCACTTTCGTCAATGATGTACAGATTGCGCAGGAAACCTTATTAAAACAGGATGACATTGTTCAGTTTGCCAGCTTGAAATTTTCAGTACTGGCACCTGTGGCTGCAGTTGAAGTTCCAGCAGAAATTGAAGCAACGGCAGAAAAAGTCGTGGAACAGGTCGAAGTCGCTGAGCCTACACCTGCGCAGCAAATGAATGATCAGGGAATGCCGGAACTGAAACATCGTGATGCTTCGGTGCAATTAACCCGTGATGGCATGCCAACCAATATCGGTATTCCAAAACCGGCGCCTATTCCGGAAGGCGTGGACATTAGTGCGGTGAAACCAGAGCCTACCCCAATTCCGGTTGAGCAACCTGTATCACGTGTAGAACAGAAAAAAGAAACCCAGAAAAATGTATCTGTTGGTTTGATTTCAGTGATTGTGCTGATTATTTTAGCAATTATGGCTTGGTTATTGTTCAAATAAGCCGATGATTGGTTACAATCAAGGCATGCACCGCGCATGCCTTTTTTGTGGCTGCGAATATTATAAAAGAGGGTCGGGATGTCTATTGCACAATTAGAAAAGCGCGAACTGATCTTATTCGATCTGGATGGTACCTTGGTGGATTCAGCACATGATCTGTATCGCGCCATGAATATGAGCCTGAATGTGCTGCAATTGCCTCTGGTGACTGAAGAGCAGGTACGGACCTGGGTAGGTAAGGGCACGTCGATATTCTGTGAAAGTGTACTCCAGCATCTGGTGGGTGAAGTCACACCGGCACAGCATCAGGAACTCTTAACGACTTTTCTGGATATCTATAATGTCGATCCCTGCGTCGATACTGTTCCTTTTCCGGGAATCCTGAAATTTCTGGACTGGGCCAAAGCCCAAGGTAAAACCCTGATTTGTGTGACGAATAAGCCTGAACTTCCTGCCCGCAGTATTTTAGATACCTTGGATATGGCTCATTATTTTGCCGATACCATTGGTGGCGACCGTTTTACTGAGCGTAAACCGCATCCGCGCCAGTTGTTGCACTGTGTCGAACATTATGGGGTGAGCAAAGAACAGGTCTTGCTCATTGGCGATTCTTCCAATGATGTCGAAGCTGCACGACGCGCCGGGATTGATTGTGTTGTAGTCAGCTATGGCTATAATCATGGTGAAAATATTGCAGATTGTCAGCCACAGCAGATTGTGGGTGATCTTAGAGAATTACTTGCCTAATACGCATACTAAGGAAAGAAAATGAATAGTTGTAAGGTTTTTCGATGGCGTCGCTCAGTTCAATTTTATTTACATACTGAGTAACCCTAATTTAAAGAGAAAAACCGCATGACCACTCAAGCACAATTCCAAGAACTTGCTGCGCAAGGCTATAACCTCATTCCTGTTTACCGTCAGCGTCTGGCGGATACCGATACACCACTTTCTATTTTTGCTCGGCTTAAACAGCATCAGCAGGCTTATTTATTCGAGTCTGTAGAAGGTGGTGAGAACTGGGCGCGTTATTCGATTATCGGGCTAGGTGAATCTACCGTATTTTCCTGCAATGCGGGCGAACTGACGGTACAGCATGCAGATGCTTCAATTGAAAAGCAGCACTGTGCTGATCCATTTCAATATATTCGAGACTTTCAGGCGCAATTTAAGGTGCCAACCCAGGCAGAATTACCGGACCTACCGAGTTTTACTGGTGGATTAGTCGGTTACTTTGGTTATGACGCGGTGCGTTATATCGAACCGAAATTAAAAAATGTGCCGGAAGCGGATCCGGTCGGCTTGCCAGATATCTGGATGATGCTCTCTAAAACAGTGATTGTCTTTGATAACCTGAAAGATACCTTGTTCTTAATTGTACATGCGGATGCCACTGCCCCGGGTTCTTATGAAAAAGCACATGAACAATTAAATGAATTGGAAAATATTCTGGCCACGCCCATCAGCCTTAAAGCTGAAAAACATACGCCGCCACATTTTGAGTCCCTCACCGGACATGACAACTTCATTGCTTCGGTCGAAAAGGTCAAAGAGTATATTCGTGCCGGTGATGTAATGCAGGTGGTGCCGGGGCACCGGATGGTCTCTGATTTCGATGGTGATCCGCTACAAGTGTATCGTGCGCTGCGTCATCTCAATCCATCACCGTATTTGTTCCTGGTGCAAGGGCAGACCTTGGAAAACAACACGCCATTCCATATTGTCGGTTCTTCACCGGAAATTCTGTCCCGTCTGGAAAATGGAATTGCCACAGTTCGTCCATTAGCGGGGACCCGTCCACGCGGCAAAACCAAAGAAGAAGATCTGGCGCTTGAGCAAGACTTATTGTCTGATGAAAAAGAAATTGCTGAACATGTCATGCTGATTGACTTGGGACGTAATGATGTGGGACGCATCGCAAAAATTGGCAAAGTGCAGGTGACTGATCAAATGGTGATCGAACGTTATTCGCATGTGATGCATATTGTCTCCAATGTGCAGGGTGAAGTGCGTGATGATGTCGATGCTCTGGATGTTTTTAAAGCAACTTTCCCTGCTGGTACACTTTCAGGTGCGCCAAAAATCCGTGCCATGGAAATTATTGACGAAGTTGAGCCGGTAAAACGTGGAATTTTTGGTGGCGCTGTTGGTTATTTAGGCTGGCATGGCGAAATGGACATGTCGATTGCGATTCGTACCTGTGTCATTCGCGAAAATAAGGTCTATGTGCAGGCCGGAGCAGGGCTAGTTGCCGACTCAAATCCTGAATCTGAGTGGAATGAAACCCAAATAAAAGCTCGCGCAGTGATCAAAGCGGTTGAATTATCATCAAATGGTTTGATTTTATGAGTTTTTGACGTTTTTTTTGAAAAAAACACTTGCAAGGATTCTGAGTTTTGCTAAACTGCACACCGTTCCGATACGAAACGTACGAAACACTAAGAAACGCCGGCATAGCTCAGTTGGTAGAGCAACTGACTTGTAATCAGTAGGTCCACAGTTCGAATCCGTGTGCCGGCACCATCTTAGAAGTTTGGTAGTGTGAAGTAAAGAACAGCACTGATGTAAGTGTAAAAAATGGTGAGGTTCCCGAGCGGTCAAAGGGGGCGGACTGTAACTCCGCTACGAAAGTTTCGAAGGTTCGAATCCTTCCCTCACCACCAATTTTAAGACTTCAATAAGTGGTTTGTACCAACATCGTGCGGGAGTAGCTCAGTTGGTAGAGCGGTAGCCTTCCAAGCTACATGTCGCGAGTTCGACCCTCGTCTCCCGCTCCATTGAAGTACTAATATTTGCTCTTATAGCTCAGTGGTAGAGCACTCCCTTGGTAAGGGAGAGGTCTCGAGTTCAAATCTCGATAAGAGCTCCAGATTACAGTTTAGCAACTTTGTTGCAAAGAAATTCCAAAAGCAGGCTATTTAGTCTGCTTTTCAAGTATTTGGTGTTCGGTTTTTTTAAACGATATGTCGGAGCTGGGTTTTACTCAGAATTGTGTTCGACGTAAACGAGGAAGATTAACATGGCTAAGGCTAAGTTTGAACGTAATAAGCCACACGTTAACGTGGGCACAATTGGTCACGTTGACCATGGTAAAACAACTTTAACAGCT
>NZ_JAMXXS010000057.1:0-8392 GCF_024129595.1 Acinetobacter lwoffii
GGTAGGACATTTGATTTGTAGCGTTATTTTCATACCTCTATTTTATCAAAAGCCATATTGTTTTTTTCAGCATACTTTTTGAAACACCACCAAAATTTAGTATTTAAGTATTCGATAAAGCCCTCAATTTTCTTAATCACGTATAAGCAGATATACAAAGGACTCAGATTATCTTGCTGAGCTTTCTGTACTCTATACTTCGCCCTTTCTAAGACAGCAATTACATAGTGTATAGAGCTTTTTAGAATTTTTTTAGAATCTTTTTTTGAATACAGATAACAATCAATTTTTTCAAAAGGCCCATCATTGACCAATATTTCCAATATAGTGTCGCTAATGGATTTACTTATTGATTGCTCCATATGTTCAAATTCATATGAATGTAGAGCTTGTGCTATAACTATTTGAAGATTCTTCATTATGATTATTTAATGTTAGCCAATTTTGATCCTAGCATTATTTCCTGAAAAGAAAAAGCGTATAAAACCTAAAGTAAACATTGAGTTATTTTTATTCTTCGTTATGAAAAGTTAAAAAAATGATTCTAGGGCCAGAGCTGACTTGGAATTTAATGGCGTTAAAGTACCTGCTGGTCATGTCCATGCAACATTAATGGCCGCTTTTGAATTTGCATATGCTCAAGTAATATCAACTGAAGATTATGTTGGCTAAAGCTTAAGATTTCCTAAAATTAACATAATACACCTTATACGAAATGCTGTATAATTCCCTTTAGAAATCAATGCTGTAGATTTCTTATACAAGCCCATTTCCTCCAGAATGGGCTTTTTTATGGATTTTTCATGTTTCACGCTCAATAAATAAACAATGTTCCACGGGTTTATTCAGTTTTAATAAACATCATCCGGTTTTTTGAGGAGTCATTATTTCATGTGCTTGCACTGAAATTGGCTCATCAAAAAATTGGAGTCCTGGCTAACCATAGGGAAGGAAAAAACGGCTCAGGAAGCCCCTTTTTTTAGGCTCAGGCTCAACGTGTTCAGGGACAGGGATACGTTTGTTCTCTGGAGTAGTCAATCCGTCATAGTTCGATTCAGTCTGTGGCCGAGGATCTGTTGCTATATTAGAGTTAGTAGATTCATTTAACTGATTAATATTTTCTTGTTTTGACTGTTCTAAGGTACCTTTAAACTCAATTCTATGAGTAAGATCTTCAATATGTTGCATCAAAGACTTTTCTCTTTGATTTGCTAAATCTAACTGATTTTTAAGTAAAGAAATTTGATCTTTTAATAGGCTTTCAACTTCAGATTGAACGTGTACTTGTACATCCTTCTGAACTTGTTCAGTACGTGTACTGGACTGAACACCGACTGGATTGCCATAAACTCTGATAAGTTCAGATAAGTCTATAAGTCCATTATGATCTCTTGATAATTCACCATTTTTTAAAGCCTCATATATTGTTGTACGCGATTTTTTAAATGCTTTACTCGCGTCCATAACGCTAAATTTTGTTGTGTTCAATGGAATCCCTCAGTACGTGTACAAGGATGTTCATGTGAACATCCAATCTGAACATGAAGTTTATTTTGTATTAAATCCTACTTTCTTTAGATATGGCAGTAGTTCTTCAATTTTATGTGGATCCTGCAACATTTCGGCAATGCGAACCGCAAATTGAGAGTAACTTTCTGTACCTTGAGAATATTTATTCATCTCGGCAAGCTCAGAGAGTTTATTAGCAAAAAGATAACGTTGCGAATCAGTCATTTTTAAAACTATAGGTTGTATAGCTATATCTGACTTCTTTGATTGCTTTCTAATTTTATAGGTAAACTCAAATCCTATAATTTTTTTCCCTGCCTTCTTATTAGTATATTGAAGGTTATATATATCGCAGGCTTTGCTCTTATTTATTTGAGTGACAGCTAAGTCCAGGACATTGTCTTTTAAGTTTGACATAGTTTTATATTTATTTTGGATACCGAACCTAGATCGAAGATCATCTAACTCTAGAAAAACTTTTTGCTCTTTATAGTTCTGCACTTCTTTGAGAATTTCATATAAGCGATTGGCATATTGGCTGCTTAAATCAACCGTATGTTGAAGATCAATTTGAGTGAATTTATTAGCCAGCTCACTTACAAATGGTAAGACATCATTAGCAAATTGAATCTCAATTCTAGCTTCACCTTCAAGATATCCCTTCATTTGAATAAATCTATATGTTCTAACATGTTTTTTAGTATTCGAGATCTCTCGCTCTAATGTGAACTGGCGTTCAAATAGAGTATCTACAGCCGTTCTAAGGGCTTTATAACCGCCATCTATGGTGTCTGAAAACAAATCTGCATATTCATGAGCTGAAATGGTAATTGGTACATTATTATCTAATGTAATGTTATTAGAACGAATTTTTGATAAAGCAATATTGAACAATCTATGCTCAACAACAGTCATTTTATAATGAGCTTTTACTAAATCATTTGCTTTAGAGACAAGAATCGACATGTCTAAATTTTCTGAACGGCTCATTCTTATTTCCCTATAAAAATTATATGGATTTACCAAAATCTAGATAAACTTTTTACATAGGAAATCATCATAGCAGTATCCATTTAAATAGTAAAATAAAAACCTATGTTTATACGGATAAAACCTATGTTTGAAACGGATAAAACCTATGTTTGAAACGGATAAAACCTATGTTTATACGGATAAAACCTATGTTTGAAACGGATAAAACCTATGTTTATGCATTCATAATTGGTTGAAAATAATAAAGAAAACATGCTCTAAATATTAAATATTATAAATATAAAATAAAAAAGAAAATTCATAAAAATTGCCCTTGGTTTTCGCTTCGCTCAAACTCTATTGAATCTCGCTTTCGCTCGATTCGTCGGGGCAATTTTTGGTTAATATTTGCGTGACTTTTAGAAAAAACAAAAGCAACTCGGAATTCGCTTCGCTCATAAGTTTTTTATGCTCGCTTCGCTCGGTCTAGGTTCAATTTTCTGCATGTGATGAACGCTTTCTTAGGCTAACTTGCCTAAAAAGCTGTTTTTCAGGGAGTCGAGGCGCGAATTTTTTCAGTTCGCTCGTAGACACTCGCTCTGTTTAACGACTCATGCCACGAGATTTCATTTTTGGTACTTGCTGTTGTTTGAGTCGTTGTTCTTGTCTGAGTTTCAGCTGTTGTTCTGCTTTGATTTCATCGATATGTTTTTTGATGACACGATAGGAGCTGTAGAGCTTCTGATATTGCTCAGCTTTCGCTGGGTGATGTTTTTGGTATTGTTTCCAGGCATAGGTTCTAAACTCGTCTTTACCCAGTAAGTTTTTTACACCATGTTGTTTCTTGTCTTCGTGTTGGCTTTTTAAGTGCTGGTGTTTTCGGTAAATATCTTCACGCTGTTCTTCCCAGGCTTTTTTCCCAAATAGCAGCGGTTTCTTTTTGCTGAGTTCTGCATGTTGCTCAACCAGGCTTTGTAATTGATCCCGGCTTTTCTTTAATTCTGTCCGGATAATGTCCTCGGCCAGGTTTTGTGCGAACTCATTTTGATGCTTTTGCAGCTTGTTTAGGGTATTTGTGGCCTTTTCAAGGCTGCTTTGCATGAAACCTAGATCCAGATTCGCGTCTTTTGCGCTGATTTCGCCTTGAAGTACTTTAGCCAGGGAATCCCTCTGTTTTTCCTCAAACACGGCTTTTTCGTCAATTGGTGGCGTTCTAGCGCTATGTTCGATTTGAATCTGCTGTTCTTTTTTCAGTTTGCTGAGTTTTATCTCATTTTCAGCAATCAGCATGTCCATATTTTTGCCGTATTGCAGCTGAGCCTGATTTCTCTGTTTGATTTCATCATTGCTTCGACTGATTTCGGTTTCAATGCCTTGTCTGCGTAGCTCGGTGACTTTCGGTCCTTCATGCAGGGTCGCTTCCAGACCATTCTCCTGGTCTTTGTAGCTGCGGTGATCGACTCGGGCGGTGGATCCGGCCATATCCAGGTGAATATTGCAGATATCAGCAAACTGTTCACGCCAGTGTTCGATTTCTCCACTGTGTTTCTGATCGAGTTCCCGGGTTTTCTCTGTAAAACCTTCTGGAGTGAGTTTACGTGTGCTCATCAGAATATGGGCGTGATAATTGCGCTCATCACTGCCGGATCCGGTATGCGGTGCATGGATACAGGCATCAACCGCAACCTGGTGCCTTTCTACGATTTTAGAACATAGATCCTCAAGCATGGCCAGGCGTTGTTCCTCGTTCAGTTCACTGGGAAAGGCAATTTCAAACTCCCGGGCGACTGTGGAATTTTTTCGGGTTTCTCGTTGTTCAACTTCGTTCCAGAGTTTTTCCCGGTTTTTTAAATGCTTTGGTGCGCCTTCAGGTAAATAAATCTCTTTGTGTTCCACACCAGTCTTTCGGCTGTAGTCATGTTCCCGGCCTTCACGTTCGCAATAAATCTTTTCACCTGCGCGATAGGCAATTGCAGCAGTGGCGGAACGCCCTGCTGATCGTGCTACGGTTTTGACTGAAAAGTGGTAAATTGCCATGCCTGTTTTTCGCTTTTAAATTTTCACGTAGTGAAGTACAACCGTGGATACGGTTGTCGGGGTATTGGGGAGACCCCAATCGGACTTGAAAACGAAGTTTGCATAAGTGCGCTCTTCGAGGAAAACATTACTATACATATAGCACCTTGAATGCATATTCAAGTGCGCTTATGTTAGGGATGGTTTCCCAGGATGATGGTATTGGATTAATGAGCATTACTGAAACTTTAGATAGCAAGATTAAGGCACAGGAAGAGAAGCTAAAACAGCTTAAGGCTCAAAGACAGGCAGCATTGGCAAGAGAACGTGCCAAAGAGAAAGAGCAGGCACGAAAGGATGATACCAGACGCAAAATTTTAATCGGATCCTGCATGCTAAAAATCACTGAAGATGATGAACAGGCTCGAGCAAAATTGATTATGCAGATGGATAAATATTTAACGGATGAAAGAGATCGTAAGCTGTTTGATCTGCCGATATTTAATTATTAATTCTTTGAGAAGATACATAGGAATCTGAAATGAGATTATTGATTGCTTTAATTTTTCCCTGGCTGCTGTTTTTCACGATAGGACGACCATTTGCAGGCGTCATTTGTTTGGTACTTCAGATTACAGTTTTAGGCTGGATCCCGGCTGCCATCTGGGCAGTATATGCTTTGTCGCAATATAAGACTGATCAGAAAATTAAAAGAGCAATTCGCTCTTCATAAAGAGTTTAATTTTCTGATTTTTAGATCTGATTAATTTTGTGATTTCCATCACACTTATCCATAAGTCAGTAATCGGTTTTAGGCGGTTTTGGGGGTGATTATTTGATCAATAAGTGATCTAATAAGTCTTATAAAAATAACTATAAAACTCCAGAGGGAAAAAAATTAACCCTCTAATTCTTAGTTAGAAGAAGAAATAGAAAAAGAATTAGAGGTTTCATTTTTTATTAAATTCACTCTATTTTTGCCACAAAGCTCCTATCTAATATCGGTATGGGGCTACTTTTTTAACTTCGTATAAGAGATTTTATGTTAAACACCACACTAAAAGAGGTGTTTAAAAATTGAAGGTCAGTCAAAGGTAGGCCTTTAATTTATATTATAATTTTATTCTAAATTTAGAATATTCAGCAGCCTGAACCATAATGACTTTTTTTCTAAAACTGCTGTATGGGGAGTATCCGATCCATCAATTACACGAGTATTAGAAGAAGTAATTTCAGAATATCTTATTGAGGAAATAACTTGGTTTTGAGGATGACTATTACTCCCTTTATTTACTTCAGCTAACTTAATTTTAAGATCACCTCTGCCCTTGAGGTAAGGATATATATCGAGCATTGGAAATTTTTTACCTACATTATGCTCAGCAATAAAAAATAATTGAGGCTCAGGCAAGAAATTTGCTGGAAACGTAATCATACTTTTACTATTTAGATTAATTGTTTGATTGAATTTTGGATCAATTAGATAGTATTTTAATTCAGAATTAAAAGGCAACGCACTACTAGCGGCTGGAAAGTAGCGAAATACACCGCTTCCTTTACTAACCTTATCTAAAACAATATACAAAGTGTGGCCTTGATATTCAGGCTCAATTTTGACTACTTTTTCGAACTTTAAATTGCCTTCAATCGACTGCTTTCCTGTTGTTGGTTCAAAAAAGATCTGTTTAAGTTGCTCATTCATTGGAATTAAAACGTCAGCTACTAGCTGACCTCTTGTGGTACTACTATTTACAATAGGTACAGGTTTATTAACCTCAGCTTTCCAGCAAGTAATTGTTGAACATAAAGTGAAATTAGAGATATTAATCTCACCCTGATCATTATTGCTAGAAACAGCCAGACTTACTCTCAAACGTGACATCTTATTTTCTTGATTACCCTTATATTTTTCTAAATTTTGTGGTGTAAGCGTGGGGGAAGTAGCAAAAATAGATGTTGAAGATACCAGTAGAGTTAATACAAAGATTTTTTTCATTTTTATGGAATCTTAATAGAATTAATATTATACAAATTATGAGAAATCTAGTCCTTAAAAGGACTAGAAATTGTAATTAAACCCAGTTTTCTAACTTTAATCCATCTATACGCTCAAATTCCTTGATGTTATTTGTGACTAATACAACATCTAAAGCTAGGGCATGCGCTGCAATTAGCATATCCAAACTACCAATTATTTTACCTGTAGATTGTAGATCTTGACGTAGTTTTGCGTAATGCCAGATTGCTTTCTCATCGTAAGGTAAAATATCTAAGGGTGATAAAAACTTGTTCAATGCCTGTTTGTTACGCTCAGAGCCAGATTTTTCAACGCCAAAAGCTAATTCGGATGCTGTTATGCTTGAAATCGCAAGCTGACCAAGCTGGTATTGTTTAAAGCGTTCAAAAACATGCTCTGGCTTATGATTGATCACATAGATACAAATATTTGTGTCTAAGAGGTAAATCATTTGAAATCCTCACGTACTTGTTCGCCCTGATCTGCCCGTTCTAACTTGAATCCAACTTCAAACTCGTTTAGAGCTTCTAGCATTACATCCCAAGGATTGTCGATAGGCATCAATAACACACCACGTCCAAAACTTTTAATCGCTACTTCAGTACCATTAAAACGAAATGCTTTAGGTAACCTAACGGCTTGACTTCGACCTGTTTGAAAGACTTTAGCAACTTCCATTTTTTATCTCCTAATATGATAGGTATCATTGATACATATCTTATCATTAAATAATTTATAGCGTGTGATTTGTTGTAATTGGTGAATGACTTTAATCCATATTCTAGATGCCCATCCAAGCCTCATCTAAAAGTACAGAGCATAAAAAACCCCGGCATCCTGCCGGGGTTTTTCGTATTGGTTCGCTCGGTATAACTCCTGTCGTACCTTACAGTCCTTGTGCGTATCTATGTTCTTATTATTGTGTGGAACTTCCTGTTCCTGATGAATCCATCATAGAAAATTGCAGCCAAGTCGTACAGGCGCAAAGGGCCGAGATTGATGTGAGCATATACGTACAAGAGCGGCTAAAAACTGTCCCAGGTTTATCCGCAGAAATTGTGGATTCTTTCAGATCGTGAAGGCTTGTAATCTGGGCAAAAAACGCAATTTTGAGCGTTTTTTAGCCGATTTTATTGGCGAAATATGACAAATATGCTTAAAAAACACACGAGTTGTTAAAACGTATGTTTTTTGATCTTTGGGGTTTTGGATTTGTGTGGTTAAGTATTTGATAAATAAAACTATTTAAAAAATCTGTTATTCACCAATTAAAATGTCTATGCGATAAACCATTTAAAATGTCCTGTTTTTAACCACAAGAGTCAAGCACAGGATTTAAATTTCTTTGTCCAATAACAGCTTTCTGAGCTTTACGGCTCGGCATACTTTTCTTGGCACGGGAACGTTTATTCTGTTTCTCCAATTCTTCATGTTGTTGCTGGATATGCGCCAGGACTGAACCTAACCGTTTATTCTCAACAATCTCATTTTGCTGCAGCCCAGCCAATTTATTGAAGATGCTGTAGTTGAGCTTTCGTCCTTCATGCATGAGGGCCACAGTGCCATCCGGATACTCCAGAAATGAAATGTATTGCCCAGCAAGCTTATGATTCAGCTCTGTCGGTTCAAGCAGATAAATACATTTGTCATAGGTAATCGTCAGGTTCTTGGTGACCTTACGCGGTTCCTGCCAGGTAAAAATATCATCCAGTTCAAGATCAGATTCGGTTAATGGTCGATGCAGGTTCTTTGAGTTTCGCGCACACTTGGCAAACTTCTGATTGAACTGCTCAATAAAGCAGGGCAGCCAGGCATTTGCCTCGGCAATTGAACAGATACCTTCTAGGCGCATTTCCTTGATCAGGCGATCCTGGAGTG
>NZ_JAMXXS010000058.1:0-8036 GCF_024129595.1 Acinetobacter lwoffii
CAATTGCGAGTTGAAAAAGTCTAATGATTCTAATACACCTAACTTTTTCAACTAACTACAAATGTGTCGCACTTGGGATTTGAATCCGCGTTAGAAAATTTTAATGTTGAAAGATTTTACCAGTAATATTGAGCATATAAAGAGGCACTAAAACGATGTGCCTGATTACTCTCTAAATTGTCAGTCATATATTTAGCACCAAAATTTTTATGCTGTATTGATAATCCCCAAGCTTGTGTTTGCGGCTCTATATGCAGTCCATATTTTAATTGTTCCATTTTCCAAAAGGCATTGAGTTGAGCTAATGTTATATATTCATTTGAAAAACTACTAATGCTCGCACTCCAAGGCTTAGTTTGAACATCATAGCTAATTTCCGAACTTAATTTAAAAGGCAGTTTTTGACGATACTGTTTGCTCTTACTTAATTGTCCACTTAGATCCATTCGAGGACGCTGATTTTGATCGTAATAAAGATTGTAGCGTGTAAATGGAGCCTTATCCCAATATAAGTAACCGAGTAAATCATCGACCTGAAGATTAATATTCCAATCTTTTTTGATTTGCCCATGTAAACCAAAATCTAGGCCATAGCCATAACCTTTACTGGTTCTTCCATCCCAACCTAATTCTTCTTCTTTTAAAGCAGGACGGTCATAACTATAATCCAATGAACCATTTAACCAAGCTACTCGATCCATCAATTCAGTCAAATTGGTTGTTTGTCCTGTTGCTTGAAATTTACCATCCACATAATGACGGCCGATGAGAGCCGTTGCCCCTGTCACAATTGTCCAATCAGGATGAACTTTCCAATCATAGGCAAAACGAGTTCCCACCGTTTCGACATGCTGAGCTTCTAATTCCAATTGATTATGTTTATTTGCATCAATTAACTGATCATTTTCAATTTGATAATATAACTTTGCCATATCATCACTAAAATGAATCTGATAGTCATAAGCCCAAACCCAACCTACAGTCCAATTATCCTGTTTGGTTTCTAATTTCATTTTCCCATGTGCAAAGGCATTATTGCCTTTTTTAAAATTAGGGGTTTCCCAACCATTTAAAAAGGCATGTACACTAACAGGCTCACTATAAATATCAGCATTTATACTGTATTGAATCGTTTTTTCCGCATAAGCAGAGCATGGCAAACTTACGGCCAATATGAATAAATTTTTTTTCATTAGATATAAAAGAAGACAGCAAATGCTGCCTTCTTCTCAAAGTTAAGTTTTAGATTAAGGAGCGATATAAATTATTGTGCCATCATTAAATTTCACCACATATTGCCCAGATGAGTTTTTAGTGAGATCCCCGTAACTTTTTCCTGCAACCATAATATTCGCTGAAGTAAAACCCTGTACATCTGCAATACTGATGGATGCTCCATTTTTATGCTTAATTACACCCGCAATAACTTGATATTCTTGATCTAAGTCTTTTGCAGTTAACTCAATATCCAATGCATTTTTATCAACGACAACGGCAACAGTAGCTGTGCCTTTGGTAAATTCAGCACGTTTTGCAGTAATATCAATGCTAAATGGTGTAGGTACTGCATTAGCACCTTTTAAGTTACCGCTTAATTTGACATTTAAATTCGCATTGATGAAATTAGTCGATGTTTCCTGCCCAGCACTCACATCAATAGCTTTAGATAAATCATTATTCAAATTGAATTTAGCTTCTAAATTCAACGATTCCTGCTGATAACTTACAAGACCTTTCAGCACCAACTCAGATGGAATCAATTGTTCTAAAGTTTCAACACCATTATCAAATTTAGCTTTGCGTGCAATTAAAGAAACTTCTGCTAAATTGGCTTTCACATCTGCACTTTCAAACAAAAGTCCTTTTAAATTCATTGTGGCTTGATTCGGAATATCTTCACGGTTTTCCATTGTATCTGCGGTAGCATAAACCATAGATGCTGTACTATCTGCAGTGAAACTAAAACTCGCAGTTTGATTTTTAAGATTCTTGGTAGAAATTTTTCCATTATTCTGAATCTTATAATTATAAGTTGTACGTGCGGTATCAATAAACGGTGCTTCTAAGACCAAATTTGATACTGTAACTTCAGCATCATCACCATAAATTGAATATGCAGGATCGTTATACCAATTTGCATTATTCCAAGCATTGTCCGCTGTAACTTTATCCCAATCAAAATCTTGCCAATATTGGACACTAGCATCACCTGAAATAGTAATAGAAGTACCCGTAACATTAGCCTTTAAAGTATTGCTCTTAAATTTAAAATTATATGCATCATCCTGATTAATTAAATCCTGAATTTGTTGTGCTGTATAAGTCTTGGTCTGCCCCTGTGCATTCTCAGTAACAACCTCTGCAATCACTAATAATAAGTTTGTTGCACGGCTCAAATCTGAAGATGTGTTATTTATTACTTCTGCAGGAACTTTATATTGATCAGCAATATTTTGAAAACCATCATAATAAGAAATGATAGCATTGGTGGTTTTAACAAGTTGTTTTGCTTTTTCTAAATCCGAAGCAGGTGTCGTTACCTCTCCCCCATTTGCTCCGCTAGGTGAAGATGATTCGCTTCCACTCCCACCTCCACCACAAGCCACTAAAAACACAGAGCAACTTAGTACTAGTAATGTTTTTTTTAAAATCATTTTACCCCAACCCTCTAAAAATTATAAATAAAAAGCTCCTAAAAAATAACCATTTTAAAGGAGCTTTACAATGCTAAAAAAATATTTATTTATTCAATCTTCAGGATATTCAAAACGGTAACCGACCCCATACACCGCCTGAATCCACTCATGACGGTTGCCGGTTTCAGCTGCATCTGAAATCTTGCGGCGCAAATTCTTGATATGACTGTCAATGACACGGTCAGCCACATCAAAACTGTCCGGATTAATATGATCCAGCAATTGCGCACGTGAATATACCTGTCCGACATGTTCCAGGAATAACTCCAGTAAACGGAATTCGGTCGGCGTTAAATTCAAGGCTTTTTGTTGATACCAGATGCGCTGTTGTGATTTGTCCATACGGAATAAATCATTGCTTTCCGGTTCTGATTTACGATCCAGACGACGTAACACAGCCTGTACACGCGCGACCAGTTCTTTCGGACTAAATGGTTTACAGAGATAATCATCTGCACCCATATTCAGCCCCAACACACGGTCAATTTCTTCAGTACGTGCAGTCACCATAATAATCGGTAAATCCGACTGTTCACGTACTTTACGGCAAATGGTCAGGCCGTCCATACGCGGCACCATCAAGTCCAGAATCATCAGACTCGGTTTACGCTGGGTAAAACTGTTATATGCTTCCTGCCCATCATGAAACATACTGACCTCAAAACCAGCAGCTTCCAGATAGTCTCGCACCAACTGTGCAAGTTCGATTTCATCTTCAACCAGCATGACATGTTTCATCAATATATTTCCTTTATGGTTTCAATTGTTTAGGAAAGCTCAGCTTGCATCGTAAACCACCCAGTGGTGAATGTGCAAAGCTTAAGCTGCCGCCCAGCGCCTGTGTAATTTTACATGATAATGCCAAACCCAGTCCGGTTCCGCCAGTCGCCCGGGTACGCGAATCATCGACACGGTAGAAACGCTCACCAATACGCGTCAGTTGTTCATCAGTCAGGCCAAACGGACTATCATCGACATATAAGGTCCATTCTTTATCATCTTGCGTGGTGTGAATATGCACTTGCCCGCCTGCTTCAGTATAGCGAATACTGTTACTCAGCAAGTTCGCCACAATCTGTTTAAAACGATCTAGATCCAGATTTAAATCAGTCCCTTCGCCATCTGCAGTAACCACTAATTCAGCCTGTTCAAAGTTCGGCTGGAAGTTAATGAGTTCCTGCTGCACAACCTCCCACGGATTCACCGTCGAGAAATAGAATTGCAATTGCTGGGCATCGACCTGTGCCAGCGCGGCCAGATCTTGGGTCAGTTTTTTCAGGCTGTTCACCTGAGCCAGCATGGAAGAAAAATGTTCAGGTGTTGGTTTACGAATCCCATCCTGCATCGCTTCAATCTGTGCCTGCAACACTGCCAATGGCGTTTTTAATTCATGCGAGGTATCTGCCACCCACTGACGGCGCGAGGTTTCATGCTGATCCAGAATCACCGCCAATGCATTTAATTCATTGGATAAATCACCCAGTTCATCATTCCGGTTCACTTTAACCTGATATTGATAATTTCCCTGAGTCAAGGCACGCGTACCATTGAGCAGACGTTGAATCGGCTTTTTGAAATAAGTCGCCAATAATAGGGAAGCAATTAGACTCGCTAAAATACTGAGTGCATAGACCAGAAATAAATAACGCTTCTGGTTACTGAAGAAATTGATACTTAAGGCATCATCCTGATCCAGAACCGGTTTTAAGCCCAAATAGCCGACAATCTGATTATTCACCATAATCGGGCGATAAGAAATCTGTTCATCTGAAGCCTCACCCACTACGAAACGACGCTTGGCATCATACAGTGAGAGACGTGAACTGAGGCCAAGACGGTCCGGCATCTGGATAAACTGTTTCTTGCCAGTCGGTTGCTGTGCTGGCTGCTCACCATTTTTGCGATCAGTTCTAAACAGATTCTGATTGGAACTGAGCGGAAATTTCAAGCCTTCAAAAGGCTGAAACTGGGAGGGCAAATTAGATGCTAACAAACGTAATTCTTCTTCATTGACCTGACGTTGTGGCAGCTCTGGATCCACCATACTCGGTGCCACTTGAGCCAAGGTCTGTTCCTGAAAATAACGCTGCTGCAAGGCAATATCATACTGGCGGCGTAACCACCAGCGTGATAATCGGTCATAATCATCTGGTGCGGCTTCACCTTCCATCTGGAGAATCTGTGCCTGAATCGCGTTGCCCCAGTCCTGATAGACTGCATAGACATCTGCCAGATTTTCAATCACATAATCCAGCTTCTGCATTTCGACATCGGCGACATAGCGGGCAAAATTACGCTGCATATTCAGATGCAATACACCCAGGCTCACCGTAGTAATGACCAACGTGGTCAACAGCACGGTCAAAAATAGACGTAATGCAATGGGAATACGGCGAATGTTCAAAACTAAAATCTCAATTTTTCTTCTATATTCATTATTGTAGCGAACACTGCATCAAAAAACCCTTCATTGTTTCTACATCTTTATTGTTTAATCTTTAACGATCAAAAGAATCAAACCTTTAACGGGATTAATCATATGCAAACCATGACAAAAATAGCATTAATCAGTGCCAGTGTTTTATCAATGGGTGCGTTGACTGCCTGTCAATCCACCAGCAATGTGCCAAGCAATGATCATCCCCACATGATGAAACATCATGAAGGCAAAAAACAGCATCTAACTCCCGAACAGCGTGAACAGTTAAAGGCAAAACGTGCAGAACGCATGCAGTTTGCTAAACAGCTTCAACAAGCCTGCAACAATAAAGCTGTGGGCTCGGCCGTTCAAATCAAGACTGGCGATAAAACCATAGACGGCACCTGTAAGATGGTCTTTAAAGCAGACCGTAAAGAGATGAAAAGCCATCGTGGCATGAAAGCTGAACATCACCCAATGCGTGCCGATATGCGTAGAGGCATGATGCATGGTGAAGTCTTGACGGATGCCAAACGTGCAGAATTAACTAAACAGTTTGATCAGCGCCTCGCTCAACACCAGGCACATCAACAAGCCATGCTGCAAGCCTGTCAAGGCAAAAAAGACGGAACTGCTGCACAGATCAAGATGGGCGAACAAACCATCAATGGCAAATGTCATGTTCGTTTCCAGCCTACAGCCTCTCCCTATTAATACATAGGAATCAAGGCTTCACGACTAGCACCTTCGGGTGCTTTTTTATTGCGTGCTCTTTCCCGTATACAGTTGACTATTCCTTTCCTACAGAATATGACTAAAGTCTTTATACTCAAGACCTTTAATGCATCATGCAGATTAATCTTTGACTTTACAGTCACCAAGAAAACACCCCGAAAAGCTTGTACCGCAGGGGAAGTTGTTGCACGATTAGATCATTCCAAACCGTGTCAGTGAAGACAGGTTTTAGTTCATCTAAGATTATAACGCTGGTTCAACCAGTATTGAGGAAACCGATATGCCACAATACAAAGCGCCTTTACGTGATATGCAATTTGTGTTGCATGAATTATTAAATGCTGAACAACACTATGCAAATCTCCCTGCATTCCAAGAAAACGTAAGCCGTGAGCTGGTAGATCAGTACTTAGAAGCTGCGGCTGACTTCTGTGAAAACGAATTGTCTCCGATCAACCAGACCGGTGACCGTGAAGGCTGTACCTGGAATGACGGCGTTGTCACGACTCCGACTGGCTTTAAAGAAGCATACCAAAAATACATCGAGCTGGGCTTCCCTTCTCTTTCTGCTGAAGAGCAATACGGCGGTCAAGGCTTACCAAACTCTTTAGGTATCACGATTTCTGAAATGGTGGGTACTGCGAACTGGGCATGGGGCATGTACCCTGGCCTGTCTCACGGTGCGGTTCGTACTTTAGAACACCATGGTTCAGCTGAACAAAAAGACGCTTACCTGCCTAAACTGGTTTCAGGTGAGTGGACGGGTACCATGTGCTTAACTGAATCTCATGCGGGTTCTGATCTGGGTATTATCCGTACTAAAGCTGAACCACAAGCGGACGGTAGCTATGCAATCTCTGGCGAGAAGATCTTTATCTCTGCTGGTGAACACGACATGGCTGAAAATATCATTCATATCGTACTTGCTCGCCTTCCTGGCGCACCGAAAGGCACCAAAGGTATCTCATTATTCATCGTACCAAAATTCAATCTGAATGCTGACGGTTCGATTGGTGAGCGTAACGGTGTACGTTGTGGTTCGATCGAACACAAGATGGGTATCCACGGTAATGCGACTTGTGTCATCAACTTTGACAATGCTAAAGGCTTCCTGATTGGACCTGAAAACCGCGGCCTGAACTGTATGTTCACATTCATGAACACAGCACGTATCGGTACAGCAGTTCAAGGTCTTGCAGCATCTGAAGGTTCATTCCAAGGCGCGCTTGCATATGCAAAAGACCGTCTGGCAATGCGTTCTTTAAGTGGTCCTAAAGCACCTGAAAAAGAAGCAGATCCAATCATTGTGCATCCTGCTGTACGTAACATGCTTTTAACTCAAAAAGCATATGCAGAAGGTGGTCGTGCACTGGTTTACCTGTTAGCACAATATGCTGACGTGGTTGAACATGCTGCAGAAGAAGCAGACCGTAAATTTGCAGACAACATCCTGTCATTACTTACTCCAATCGCAAAAGCGTTCCTGACTGAAACCGGTTCTGAAGCTGCGAAACACGGTGTACAGGTATTCGGTGGTCATGGCTTTATTTCTGAGCACGGTATGGAGCAAATCGTACGTGATACACGTATCGCCTGCTTGTACGAAGGTACTACTGAAATTCAGGCACTAGACTTGTTAGGCCGTAAAGTATTGGGTACGCAAGGTGCAATGTTGAAAGACTTCACCAAGATCATCCATAAATTTGCTGAAGCGCACAAAGACAATGCTGCAATGAAAGAATTCCTTGAACCATTGGCTACCTTGAACAAAGAATGGGGCGACCTGACCATGCAAATTGGTATGCGCGCTATGCAAAACCCTGAAGAAGTCGGTGCAGCTGCAGTCGATTACCTCTACTTCTCTGGTTATGTCACTCTAGCTTACCTATGGGCACGTATGGCATTGGTTGCTCAGGAGCAACTGGCTGCTGGCACCACTGAGGTTGATTTTTACAATGCCAAAGTGACGACAGCACGCTTCTACTTCAAGAAAATCCTGCCACGCGTTCGTTCACACGTTGAAGTGATTGCGACAGGTGTAGAGCCATTGATGAACCTGGATGCGGAACACTTTGCATTCTAAGTTAGTCTCAGACTAGGGCGTGTCATCAATTAGCTTGAGGAAAACCGCCTTGTCCCCATTATACTTTTATGACTAAACGCTATGCATTAAAAGATGAGCAGTG
>NZ_JAMXXS010000059.1:0-7699 GCF_024129595.1 Acinetobacter lwoffii
GCTACGCGCTATGATAAATTGGCTCAAAACTTCCTGTCAGCAATCTACCTTGCTTCAATCATGATATGGCTTAATTGATGACACGCCCTAAGCATAATAGGCACAAAAAACTGTTAAAGCGGTTTTAATACTTCTGTAGTAATTTTCAGGTTTCCACGCCCGATTACAGATTTTGCTGTAACCTAATTATCAAATGGGTATCTTTTTCTTTGATCAAACCAAATTAGAATATTTTATTGATTTGTAAATGAAAAATATAAATAAATAAATAACGTATGGATCAAATTGAAAGCGAAGAAAAAAATCAAATTCGCGGATTTTCAGGCCTTTTAATCACTTATTAAGCTTAGGCTATTTCACCTAAGGAATCATGTTACATAGCTTCCAGCAGCAGACAAAACGCAATGGATAATGCGATGTTTTTCGGTTCTGTTGATCCATAAAAAATACTTAAGTCTCTATTATTAAGCTATAAATGAGCAGCAAGAAATTTTTCTAGTCAGGTAAATGATATTCATGCACACGTAGCTATCTCGAACAAATTCACAGAATTTGGCTACACTTACATCCAAATTGTCATTTGAAATTAGCTCAATTAAGGTAGCGCTGTCTTTCAAACCTTTGTGTAACAAAGCGTGCATAAGTCATATATACTTAGATTCAGATATGATCTACAATCGCTAAATATCGTACACTCAACCACGCAAGTACCCATCGCACGGCGCTTAATGACGCTTGTTGAGACATTATTCTAAAATAATCATATTTATTATGTTTCATCACTACCGGAAAAAACTGATGTTCTATAAGAAGTGAAAGCATAGGTTTATCTTCTGCCGTAAAATGCATCAATACTTTTGTTACATTACTCTCATACAACCATTTTTTTATTAACCAATTATAAGTGTCTGATTGGTTTCGTTCTAAATAATCAAATCGCTCTAAAATTTTTTGTGCGGAATTAAAATCTACAGCACTTAGTAATTCAGGCAAACGTGCTAACTTTCCTTGTGTCAATAATGGATGTCTTCCTATATTTGAACCACGTTTACCTGAAGGAATGTTTGACATCGTAATTAAAGCTCTCTTCCAGGACTCAATATCTAATTGTGGCTGCCCCTGCCCAGAAATAAGATACCGCTCAATATCTTCAATATTTTGAAATAGTTCGTGTTTAATTACTTTACCCGTCGAATTTCCTCTTTTTTGAGCATAGATTACCCACATCTGAGTTTGTCTTTTTTTGAGTACATATTTTTCGATGGTATCTCTCAACTCATATTTTAGATTACTATTCTGTTGGTTAATCGCTTGGAAATGCCTGAATAAATTACTCCGACTCATGACTCGCTTAAAAAATGCAGTATGTAAATTGGGTTGCTGTTGTTGCATGCTATAGGCATAAGTAGCTAGAAATAAGATATGAATATAATGCTTTAATGTTGTCGATTCATGTAAATGTCCAAGTACTCGACCAATCGCCTTAATCCCTTGACCGACCTGTCCTTCATTGCCTACTAGCGTATTAAATTGTTCATTCGATGGCATCCAATTTTGTAGCCATGGCAGTTCTATCGTGAGCACTTTAAAATCCACCACTGTTTGCAAACACTTTAAAGTATATGCACTTGCAAACGTATGTCTTAAATGATGTAAGCTGAGATCAACATCTCCAGTGACTTTCTTTAATATTTGAGATATTTGATCAAAAAAAGGCTTATGTTCACTGTTCTCATCAGACATTAATATCGAATATTTTTTATTTTGATAAACATCATCTAATCCCTTTTTAATCGTCTGACTTAATAAATTCATCGGAACAACACGTTCTGATCCGAGTGTTTTTAGCTGATGCTCACCATAAGGACGAATTCTGAGCATATCCTCATCAATATCTAAGGGCCGTAAATGAAGTGTCTCTGAACGGCGTACACCCATCGCCGCAGATAAACGAAAATGACGCTGAATCTCTAGACGTAAAACAGTATCATTCACCCCAGATTCTACAGATTGTAATATTTGAACGATCTGCCGCACTTCATTTTTTGAAAAAACCTTAGCACTTGCTTGATGCGCTGTACGCTTGTGTAACTTTATACGATCATCATTTAATTGAATTAAAAATTCTCTAAAGCGATTCCACGCAGCGAGATGCTTGCGGTGTGGAAAATGCTCTTGCGTCAACTCCATCCATTTTTGAAATACATCTTCATCAATCTGGCTATCTTTTGTTAAATCTTCTGAAAACCCCAATATACCTGCACTGACGATGGCCAAATGTAGATGAATCATATTTCGATTCTGTAGACTTAACTCTTCTGCATCACAGCGTAAAATCAACCATTGCACAAAGCATGTTAATAAATTGACTGAGTAGTGATTCGTTTTATTACTAGCAAGCTGTTTAAGCCAAATGCTTGATCTAGACTCACCTTTTAGTTGCTGAATCATCGCTAAAATATCAGACAAATGTAGTTGCTCATCGCCTATTTCTATTTCACTTTCTGGCTCAGTGCTATCTAAACCTGTGGTTAATTTTTCATATTCGGATAATCGTAATAATTCATTTATTGAAAGATCTTCCGTCAGGACTTGGCCTGATATATAACCTGCAATCAACGGAGTGCTATTTAACATCACCTTTTGCTGTAAAGCTTTCAACCATTGAGCTAACGATAGAGTTGACTTAAGCCCTATTTGTTTTAAATATGTATTAAAACACTTTTGCCAAGCCGTTCTTTGTTGATTTCTTGACTGTGCTAAAATCTCTTTTAATCGGGGCTGTAGATACTGTCGGTCTACTAATATTAAAGTCGAGACATAAGGACTTAACAGTACTGTACGGCGTATCTTCGTCACAGATCTATCATTATTCACTGTTAGCTCAACGAGCCGACTATTCCCCATAGCGACTATATATTGATCAGAAGCAATAAACTCCAACATCGCTTGTAAATGGCTCACTCTGCACAGTTGTGAATACATGGAGAGTACAACCAGCAAACGTCCTATTTCAATATCACAATTTTGATGTTCAGGTAAATGTTCTAAATCCTTCTGAATAAGATCAAGTAAGTTTTGTTCAGTATAACTCCATGTACTAAAACTATTTTCAGATGTCAGCCACGTACGATTAGCTTTTTGAGGAAGTTGAACGAATAAAGGAATTTTAGTTTTATCGCGAATATAAGCACAATATGCCTTTATGGCTTCTGGCAAATCAATGTTTGTATTTTTAGCTAAATGGGAAGCTAATACATGTCCAAGCTCTAAAGCTACTTGTGGCTCAGGATTTTCCTCAAAAATCAACGGACAATAGGACTCATACTCTGAGTTTTTCAGCCATTCTTTTACATCATTCTCTGAATATTGTATTCTCAGCTTCGTCTCTACTTGAGCTGTTTTAGTCTCTTGGGTTAAAACAAATGTTGGAATATGCTTGATTTTAAAAAAATCAAAACCTTCAAGACATTCGAAACCTAATTGTTTTTGCAAGTTTTCTTGTACATCAAGCCACTGTTGTTGAAAAGCTGATACAGGAAATACAGATAACATATCCCATGGATGACGACCCCGTATCCAGTGCCCAAGTCCAGCGTCCTTGAACCGTCCAGGTAACTGATTATAATCAGAGCGAACCAACTTCCGTGCCCAATTTCTAACTAAACCTTCAATCTGATGAGGAGCACAAAGTTGCACAGCATAAGATGATAAATCAACACGTGGTTCAATTTGCTCCCCTAGCATTCCCATCAAACCACGTAAACCTTGAATCTGTTTGATCAACGCTTGCGTCAATGGCACATAACGATCGGTTGATTCATCTTGATGATGTTTATCTTGAATCAATGCCCAGCCTTGCTGACTGATCCACTTTGGAAAGGGCTGCTTAATTCCTCGTCCTGCAGTTGCAAGATTCATCCATAATGCTGTATACAACGTCAAGCTATCAAAAAGCACCTGCCAATTTTTATGTTCAGAAGCCTGATTTATTCTCTTTTTTATTCGTGTAATTTCATTTTGTATTTCAACAATCTTTATTCCAATTGGGCTACCCACACGCTTATTGGAAGAGTATATATATTCAGGAATATTAATTTTTATCGTTCTTAAACAAGCAGCCCAGAGTTGCTCAAGTTGCCTCTGTTCAAAAGAGGCATAATGAATCAAGTTATCATAATTTCGACCTGATGCATTAGTCACTGCTTTAACGACAGCTAAATCACCTTGGCTATGATCATATAACAACCGTGGAAGAATATCTCGAATGCTTTTGAGGCTGATTTCTAGCTCTTTAGGTACACGGTTAATCAGTTCACTCACGTCACGTTCAACTGCCATATGATGTCTTGTAATCCCAAGATTTTTGACTTGACTCACTAAATCATTGAGTTCAATCGGTAAAACCAAATGTAATTCATTGGTCCATGGCACATGAAATTTAGAATCTTCTGGTTTTTTTTTGAGTGTCGGTGTCCCTGCAAACACACTTAATACATACGCAGATAAAGTATGATCATACTGAATAGCAATATTATTCTGATCTGCATTTTGACTAAAACGAGGCGCTGTTAATTCACTCACCGAACGTCCTGTGAGTAAACTTAATATTAAAGCTAATTTTGCGCGTAAAATTAAGCTGGTATCAGTATGAGATGGTTGACAGAGCCTAAATATTTCTTGAATTGAAATTAAGGACAATCGCGATTTGGTCCAAACTAAACCAACATTTGCAGCTTCAATATGTTGAGAAGTAGATTTAGAGGCATAAAAACCTCGAATTAAATCGGATTGTTCTGCCAAAAAAAATGTAAACAATGGCTCTAATGGTGTTTCATCTTCTTCAATCTCATTATCCTCAAATACTTCAGATACTAGACCACGATGAATTTCATCTACATCCTCTAAAGGTTGAATAGCAATACTTAATGAGCCGTATCGTTGCAAGATCAGTTTTCTATGCTTTAACCCTATACGGTGTAAAAATTCTCGACGTTTCTTCTTATTTTTTAGTGGATCATTTTGCCAAATTTGGGATAAAAACAGCTTTAATATATAAAAAACATCATTTAATCGTTTATCTTCAGAACCAGCAGACATCAAATGAATCAGTTGTTTCGGTGAATTTTGAATAAGTAATTCTTTGACTTGTTCTAAAATATACTCATTACCTTGATCACCCAACAGCCTGATTGCTAAAAAGGCGTTATACACACGAGATCCTTTTTGAGCTTTCAGCTTTATGCTTCCATCACCCTTCAAATAACTACTATAAAGCCCTAGGGTATGTACTTTTTTTTGAAAGTGAAATATTTGCTCTAAAAACCAAATAATTACTGTATCAAAACTCTCATTATTTCGACTTCGTCCTGCTTGAATCAATAGCAAATCACAAATTCCACTGTCTCCAGTGTATGGACGTAATGGCGTGGGTGTATGTGTGTTTCTATCTATTGTTTCTGAGAAAAAATGTGCATATTCCTCAGAATCCTGCAATCTACTAATGATCTTTAACGTATTAAGCTCATCACGAAATTCTGGTAATTCATCATCCCCAATCAATGTAAAGATTCGCTGACAAATGACAACAATGCCAGCTAAGCTATAGTGTGCACGCAACAAAAATAATGCTTGGATCAGTTCTTTTTCTTCTATATTTTCATTCTGATTAATACATTCTAGGAGCTTCTTGAAATAACTTTTCATGAACTACTCCGAATACGATAGACTCTTGCCTTCTTCAAGTCTGTTAAAGCCAAAGCAACTTCTGCCATTGGTGCCACACGAACAATTTGCTGCTGATATTTTTGATAAAGTTCCTCCAGTCGAGGTAAAAATACAGAAAAGTTAGCTAAATGAAAATATGGTTGCACAGACTTACCCAGCTCTTTCACTTTAATTCTTTCTAATGGCAAAAGCTTCTGGGCGATATAACCAGCTAAAACATTTTCGATTAAAAAATTACCACTCACCACCGGTGATGCCCAATTAACCAATTCTTGAACAAAGGAAATCGGCAGCTTTTTCAAAAAATGCTGTGTATTTAAAAATAAAATCATTTCTTCTGGATCTAAACTCTTTAGTCGAAGTTGGCCTGCAACCACCATCTTGTCCTGTGCTTTATCCACTTTAGCCCAGTGTCTTCTTTTCACACTATCCTTTAGAGTTTTTACCTTACATAAGTCCCTATCGACAGCAAGCAGTAACTTACGATATATCGCGAGCAGTAGTAATGCTTGATTTTTAATTTTTTCTGAAAACTCCCGGCTCATTTCCTCATTGAGTAACATCATTTTCAAAACTAAAACTGGGCATGGTTTTTCAAACCTGCCTTCAGAAATTGTTAATGCATCAATGAGCAATGGTGTCATCATTTTTTTCTGCACAGGTAAGTTATTTTTAGCGTCACAATAGTAGAATAACACAGTCCCAAAATTAACAAAATTAAATCAAATAAATTTTATATTTAATAAAAAAGTATTTGATTTATATAATTTATTTACTAACTTTATTTTTATACTAATTCATCAGCTGCGATATCTTCTTCGACCGCTTCGTCCCAAAGATGGATTTGTTTGGCCGTTAAGTGTTCATTCTTCTGGGCGAACTTATGCCGTTTAAACTGCGCAAGTTCATGCTCGTATTTTTGATTGAGAATAGAGAGAGATTTAACTTTAGAATCTAATTGCTGATTGGTGACTTCAAGATGTTGAACTCTGGCATCTAATTGTTGATTTGATTATGCTAAAGACTGATGCTGCATCGCCAATTGCCGGGTAAATTCCAGCAGTTGTTCATGGGTCAGTTGGCTTAAATCAGGCAGCGTATTCATGGCCGCAGTATGCTTGAGGTCATGACGCAGAGGAAATAGAATGTTTGGAGAATAGCAGAATGGCCGAGCTTGGTTTAGAGCATTGTTACCACTTGCTGCAGACCGATTCTTTGCCAAGCTAAACCTTGGATCAGTGCTTGTAAGTGCTCCGGGCTGAGGGCCACGGTTTCACCCTGGTGAACTTTAGCGCAGTGGAATTTTCCCTGTTCCAGCCGCCGGGCACACAGCCAGATGCCCAGTCCATAATGCACCAGCACTTTCATGCGATGGTCACGTTTGTATTACAGAATAGGTAAGCACAATGCGGTTTGATATAGCCAAAGGCTCTCAGCACCTGAGCCATGACAGTATCCATACCTGCTCGCATATCCAGAGGTTGGGTAGACAGCCAGATTTCATCGATACGGATCATGTTGCAAGTGCCTTGAGTAATTCTCCTAAAGCAGATATTTCTGATACTTGCCATTTCAAGCCAATTTCTGATTTTGAGTGGGGTAAAGTAATTTGAACCGTTAACATGTCAGTAGGAGTAGGATCTAATGGTGCAGAGCAAGATAAAGCAATAAATGCAGGTTTATTCGGTAGTGGTGAGCGATCATTTCTCTAGCTTACCATCAATTAAGCGAATCCAGTTGGATAGGGGATTTATATTCAATCCATGTTGCAAAGCGACTGAAGCAATTGAAACGTCCGGTGCTTTACAAGCCTGAACGATCTGCTGTTTAAATTCAGCACTGCATGTTCTTCGTTTTTTCTCAAGAGATGTGATGGATGTCTAGGGTGTGTTGACACTTTTAGTTTAAAAAAATAGCGAAGTAGTAAAATCAAATCGCCAAACCCAATTTTACTATTCGCTATGCCTCGTAC
>NZ_JAMXXS010000060.1:0-7510 GCF_024129595.1 Acinetobacter lwoffii
ACGGAATTAGGTCGACCACTTACCCAAGTTACGCCTTAAATTTGGCTCAATTAGGGGCGCTTTGTATTTCAAATCTTTGTGCAACAAAGCCATTTAAAATTGAACAAGTTAGATGTATAAAGCTCAAACATATGAAACTTTTGAAAGCAAAAGTGAGTGCACTCAAATCATTAATTTCTTTTTTGGAAGATGAAACTATATTGTTAAATAATTGTCTATTATTAATAAAATAATGCATATGTTGTAATTTATTGGAATAAAAAATTTCAAAATTATATTAAGGCAAATTACTAATTAAACTAGATAGTTTTACTAAATTTTAAAAGTGTAGCATTTTATTATTATACGACATAATTTATCACATCCTTGATGTAAAGCATAGATTATCTTTTCTTATTGAGAAATATTTGCTCTAAAACTTCCTGAAGGGTTTTATTGTGTTGAGCAAGCATGTTTCTGTCTTTTTTTTCAAGAAAATCAATGCTTTTGAATAGGATTGAGGTTAGGACTAGAATACAGGCTGATGAGTGTTTCTTTAATAATATTTGGTTATCAAATCCTCAATCACTTTGCCTTTATGTATAGATGCATTATCATGGCTACTAGTTTGAAGATCCTTTTCAATAAGCCGATTATAAAATCACAATAAAGAATAGAGAGTAAAAATCAATTCATTAACTTTATTTTAAAATAACGTTTTAACAAAATAAATATCTTATAATGATTCAAAATATTCCCGTACACTACATTATCATCAATACCTACATTGCTTTGTATAGAGGTAAAGAATACATCAGAATCAATAATCTTTTTATCAAATACTTGATTGACAACTATTGAAACAAAATCTGAAATACTCTTCCCATTATCGAAATTTTTATATTTTATGCCTGCTGAGTTACAAATATTCTCTAAAGTTAATCTATTATCAATTACTTCTGTTAAACATTTTTGGAAAGAAAAACACCAATCTCTGTGGCTAATTTCAACATCCATTAAGTTGTTTGGGAAATTTATCTCCAGTTTTTCCTCAATAGACAAATAATTAGAAATAACAACTCTGTGGTATTCCTTAATTTTTTTATATTTATCTTTATTGTTAGATTTAAATAGATCAATAATTTTTTTAAAAGAATCCCTCTTTTTCTTAATATTGGAGATATAAGTAGACCATTCTGAAGGATTCATATGATCTAATAGAATACTTAAAACAATGTGATGTTCCACCGAATAAATTACACGAGGATCTTTTAGGTAATTTACAAGATGCATGCTGATTTCTTTAATCTTATGTTCAACTATATATTTATTAATATCCTTAAATACAGCCTCTTCAATAGTAAGAATGGGTTTATTTGTAGAGATATAAATGAGTGTAGTTGGCCTTAAATAATTTATTGACCATTTTCTGGTCCAAAGTATTTGTCTCTCACTAAAAGTAAAATTATAGAAATGTAAATTACCTATTCCATTTAATTCTTTAAGAAATATTGTAATTAATTCTTCTAAGTTGTTATCAATAAGTAATTTAAGTAATTGATCAAAATAGTCTTGGGTAAAAATGTTTAATTTCTCATTTTTTGAAATTGAAGGTAAAATTATAGAAATTATCTTTAATATATTTACAGATATAGGTGTGTTTTTTATTGTTATTAAGTTTTCCAAAAGAATATCTTTAAGTTCATCTAATAAATAGAATTCTTCCAATTCAAGATATAATTTAGAAAATTTTTCACCACCCAATGTGGATATTATTAATCTCTTAAATTCTTCTATATAATAAGAATTAATCTCGATTTTCTTTAAAATTTCAGGTAGAAATAGTTTATTATTATCATCAATCTGTATAGATATAATGGAAAAAACAATAAAAAACTCATCCCAACCTTTTTTAAAGAATAAATTACGTAAGATAATAGGGTTATTTATAATAATTTCTTTTTGATAATATTTTGAATTTAAAATATTTCGAAATAAATTATCTCTATTATTCGAAATATAATTTAAAAAAATATCTTCGTTATTCTCCAATTGAAGGATTGTTGAAAAAATTGATTCAATCACACCAGCATTAGCAATATCAACATTATTATAAATATTTAATAAAAATTCTTTTACCCATAAGAATTTAACAGAATGAGCTAATATAGATTTATCTAAAGAATGACTACAGTTTATTAGCTCAATAAATTTTTCTTTGATTAAAATGAAATTTTCATCATTAAGCAAGCAATTTCTGTCAGCAAAAAATCTTTTAGATTGTTTAATGCAATTAATTTTATTAATTAGATTGGTTAAATCTTTTTGCAATATTGCATAATTTGAATGATAGAAATCCTCACTAATAATTTCTTGAATGAATTGCAGGTTTAGTGATGAGCACATTGAAAGTAAATTATTTATTTTACTTGTAATATCATCTGTGGAATTAAATAATTTTAAATTCGTAAAATAATTATTCGGTAGATTAAGATCTGTAAGTTCACCCATAAAACTTTGGAAGAAATCGCAAGCATGTATCGGATCCTCTAAAGTTTTAGAAAAATATTCTGATAATGGAGTGGTAGCAAGCTCATTAACCTCTAAAAATTTTTTAGAATTAAAAGAAGATTCCCACTGATGAGCTATCTTTTCGGTAAATATTATTTTAGGTTTATCTTGAAAAGGAATATCTATGTATTTTATAGGTCCAATCCAATGCATTTCATGTTTAACTGAAGGAAAAATCAGTAACCACATAGAACTTAATACTTGAATATAATCTTCGATATCAGATATGTTTCCTTGAATAATAGTTTTAATATTTTGATTATTTTGATACATGTCATACAAGGTTATAACGGTATTTTTAGCTTTTTTAAATGCCTCAGATTTATCATTAATAACTGAAATATCTAATTCACCTATCGATACTTTTTTCTCTTTAACTTCATCACATATAGATTTTAAAAAAATAGGATTGCTGGTTATAAATTTTAAAATTTTATCGATATTTTTTATTGATGAACACTCTTCTTTACTTAAAAAAATAATAAAAGTTATATAACTAGTTCTTCCTTCGTTAGGCAAAATTTGAGTCGCACCAATTGCCATTTTATTTATATTATTAAGCCATTTCCCGCTTATCACAGGAATTTTTGGAAAATTGCTAGGGATATAAAAAAAATTCTTCAATTCAGCCTGTTGACTTGAATTTAATTTTAATGATCCATTTCGATATTGATGTCCCTTATTATTAGAAACTTTATCATCGGAATAAATACATCCCCAGTCAAAAAACATTCTCAACTTCCAACTTTTTCAAATAACCAAGTTATAGGTAGACTTAAATTCTCTATTTTTTCTTTTGGCTTGTCATTTGTTACAACCCATGACTGTGATTTCAAATCTTTAACAAATTTTTCTTTTGCTTCAAGAGCTTTTTTTGTTGGTTTTTTAGGATATTTAGATTTTACAAATAATTGTTCTGCATGATCACCCAAAGGGCTAATGCCGTATATATTTAAGAAGTCCTTATGCCAATTAGTATTGATAAATTCGTAGAACCATGGCATTTCACTCTTCAGTTTTTGTTCAGGGGAAATTTCTAATTTCTCTTTTAAAATTTTATCCCAAAAATTCATAACAATAACTAAAGGCAATTTTTTCTTAGATTTTCTAGAAATTTTCTTTATAAAAAATAGCTGTTGAAAGAATGCAATATAATCCAAATCATGATTAAGTGACTTATCATCTTCTGATTGTTCATTATTTTTAGTTTCAACCTGACTTTCAGCAGGTCTAGCCAAATCGTAGACGTTATCTTTATCAGATGAAATAACTAGAATAATACCTTTACAGTCTTGAATACGCTCAACCCACTCTTGTTTCCATTCATCGGTTTGGGCTAATTCTAAAAACTCTTCACCATTGTATTCTGGTAATTCAATTACAATTTCTTTTCCTTGATACATCAAACTCCATTGAACATTTTTATATGCTTCTTGTGTTCTATCTATGATGTATCCTTGTAACACATCCTGACTAAGTAATTTTGATGGAGTTTTGGTTTGTATTACAGGTGAACTTTTTAATGACCAATTATAGGCTAACATTCTTAAAAAATTTGATTTACCAGTTGCAGGTTCACCTATAATCAAAAGATTATTTATCATTAAATCCACTCTTTTAAATGTTGATGAATTGATGTAACATCGTTCAATATTTTTTTATCTATATCTTCTTGACTGTACACTTCTAATAAATGTGTATTGATTAAGCAAAGCGATAATATTTTGTCTATATCTTCTGGAAGAACTCCTTGCTTAGCAGTAATACTAATTGTTTTTGCTATGCCAATTAAATTTCTACTGAACTTTTCAATAAAATAATCATTTACTTCTTGATGGTATTGGAAGTTTTCATGATTTTCGTCAACTTTATCATATTTGGTTTGTATAAATACAATACTAACTTCTGGATTAAACTCAGTAATAATTTCCGCCAATCTATCAATAAAGATCATATGATTTTCTTTGGATATCCATATATCTTCAGTGTAATAATCTGAACTATCCAAGCATATTAATAATGTTTTTGTTTCAGATACCCATTTTTTAATTCTTTCATATTCTTGACTTTCAATATCATTATTTTCGACTATTCCAGAAAAAATTTCTCCTGCTGTATCTCCTAGCAGTAGATCATATGCTTTATCCTCTTTATTTATTAACAAATGAAGATATTGAGTATTTGGTTTATCTATTGTCCGCTCTGGATGACGTGGTGTGTTTCCGTACGCATATAAAGTTAGACTAATCAGATTGCTCCAAGCATTTAATGTAGAAGAACCCATGAAATTCAAATTTTGCTCATTATCCATTCTTAACATGTATAGCATTGATGTTAATAAGCTTGTTTTACCCGAGTTTGGTAAACCAATTAATGTTGCAATGCTTGGTTCATTTTCTAAACTAAAAAATTTAATATTTTCATATTTAATGAGGTTTCTACTACTAATTATACTTTTAAAATCAGTATCATCTTCTTCATATTCATAATTATGCTCATCATCAGTTTCTGAGTTAATTTCTATATTAACTACTTTTATGTGCTCACAATCTTGAAATGTATTTCCTTCTAGACATGGTAAAAGACCATTATCCTCACAATTTTCAACAACACATCCAGAATAATCACATGTATATAACATCATCCTTCATATCCTAATTTTGAAATTTCAACCAATGATAAAATTTGCAAAATAAAAGAAGCTGGTTTTACTTTAATATTAAAATCACTAAATTTTTCTAACGATTTTAGTATATTTCTAAGATTATTTATATTTGGACATATATTGTAGTCTTCATTATGAATAACATTAATTTCAGCAGTTTCTATATCATCTTTCAGCACTTCTGGAAAACTTTTATATAATGACTCCAAAAGTAAAGCTTTAACTTTATTTGGTAAAGGTAGTTCTAGAGATTCTATTTCACATAAATCATTAGCCAGAAATATAGAGCTAACATAGGGATTTAAAAATTCTTTATAAGAGTAAAATTCATATTCAGGGTGGTTATTAGTGTGATTAACATTTAGCCACCATAATAAATCTTGTTCACGCTTTGTTTGTAAATAAGAATTATTAGCGGATTGGTACAATTCAATTAAGTTTTTTCTTATAGAGCTAGTCAAATTGTGTATATTTACTGAGTTATTGTAGAGTTTTTTAACATAATCATCTTCAATTGGTGTTTTCTGTTCTTCATCAAAAGTTATATTTATAAATTTTTTCAGATTTTCTACAGTGTTTTCCGCTATAGCATTAATTTTCCAATCCCTATCAATTATAATATCTTTATAATAGTGTAAAATATTAATAAAATCTGCACGAAACGGATTGTCAGGATTAATCTTTGGATTAAAATTCTTTAAAAAATCAATACTTGTGCACAGTCCAAGTATCTTTTCTGGATGGTTTTCTTCGCCAATTTCATTTTTTAACATTTCATTAATTGCTGACAATAGAATGTTATTTGCAAATATTAATGGTTTTTCACCACTATCAGCCATTCCTTGAAAAAGCAATGGGTGCTGCTCGCTGATGTTATCAAAAATCTCATTTTTCAGCTTATGTAAAGATTCGCTATCCTTTGACTCATAGATTACTGATAATATTATCTCAGCTAACTCATTGAATTCTCTTGAAAATAACTCTTTACTGTATTCTTGAATAAAGTTTTCAATCTCCTCTGAATCTTCTTGTTTTAATTCTTTTTTTCCAGCCCATTTTAATAAAATATCTTTATTTATTTTATCGCTGATATTTTTGTAAATGTCATCAATTTCCATTTTTATACCCTTATAAGTTTGAAATCAAACCTTGTAAAATTTGTGTCCATCCACTAGCTCCTGCTATTGCAACTAGTTCTCCTGCTTTACTCGCAAATGATTTCTTAAATTCTTGAGTAGCCCCATCTGATTTTTTTTCATCCAAAACATTAGGTTCAATGCTTTCTGCTAAAGCAATACTGACCGCTGCTGATGCATTTTCTGTTGAGATATGATTTAGTTCTATAATAGAGTCATCATTTGGCTGGGCTATAAAAGTCCTTGCTTTATTCAGATCATTTTCAGAGAGTTGGTTTCTTAATTCAATCAGCAATGTTTTATTAAGTGGATAACTTTGTAGTGCGCCTATAAGTAGCTTAACTGGCTCTATTGCACCTGCATCCATTTTACGAAACAAATCTTCCCATCTTGTCTTAGCATCGTGTGTATCAGCAATCATTGATGCTTTACCGCCAGCTTGAGTCCATAAGCTTTTTGTTTCTAAATATGAAGAGAAATTCTCTTTTAAAAACTCCCTAGTTGCAGGGTTTATTGAGTTATACATTTGAAGAAACTTTATTTTAAGATAATTAAACGAATAATATTGATTATCCTGTGATTTTTCAACTGGTACATATCCTTATTTGTCTTTACTGCATACGTAGTCTAATGTGGCATTGACCACAAAACCAGTAATGCCCCCTAAAGAAAATTGAAATGGAGATTTTGATTATTAAACAGCATCATATAGATACATCTGAGTAAGTTTATGTGATAAATCCATTAGTTCATGAATTTACTTGAACGTGATATTGGGTTTTTATTGTGTAACTATATGATATTGTTTATAAATTTAAAAAATCATTAATTAATTTGATTTTAGGTGAACATAAGTTAAATAGAGGGTTTTTAGTTAAAATCTGATTATTTTTATAAACTAACTTTGTTCTGATTTTTAGTTAAATAATGAACCCCTGCTGTGTTCTTGATTACATATAGGGGGTGTCATCAATTAAGCCATATCATGATTGAGGCAAGGTAGATCGCTGACAGGAAGTTTTGAGCCTATTTATCATAGCGTGTAGCAATACCTCGATACTACTTGAGTGTACTAGCTCAAACCTGATCTGACAGTTACCTGATTTTTATTGTGCCTGTCAGGTTAAATTTGAGCTAAATTCTTCTCAGCCCAAATTTG
>NZ_JAMXXS010000061.1:0-7471 GCF_024129595.1 Acinetobacter lwoffii
TTTTTGATCATGGGATAGATTTATAGCATTCTTTTTTTAGTATTAATAGGAGAAATTCTTAATTCTCCCCTTTCACCGACAATCCCTCCCCCTTTCACCGACAATCCCTCCCCTTTCACCGACAATCCCTCCCCTTTCACCGACAATCCCTCCCCTTTAATGCTCGCTAAGCCTTATGTGACATGGCTTTGAAAGGGGTCTAAAAACCTTTAAAAACCTTTAAAAACCTAAAAAAGGATTTTTTTTAAATTTCTTTAAATAACTGCCCTAGGTACTCGCTAAAGCTCGTACTCTATTGAAGCTCGTTCCTCGCTTCGAGGGGCAGTTTTTAATTAATTTCCGTACTAACTTCTAAAATCAAAAGCAAAACTATGGCACTCGCTTCGCTCGTGGCTTTTTAAAAGCAAAAACTCCAAAGTTCGCACCCATTCGGGATGCTCTGTAACTACCGTTTAAAGTCGAAAGGGAGCTTGTAATCAGGGAAAAGGCAGGCGCGAAATTTTTATAATGCTCAATCGCTCGTAGACACTCGCTCGGTTCTTACTGCACTGATTAAAATATCTAATCAAAACCGTGGAACAATGCTCAAATAGTAAGCGTGGAACGTGAATAATTATAAAAAAACCCCATACGGGCTAGAATGGGGTATTAAGTCTAGACTATATCACTGAAATTAAAGAATAAAATATAGTCATTTCGTATAAGGTGTATTATGTTAATTTTAGCTTTTCTCTATAATTACTATCTTAAGGCCCACTACCAAATTCTGTAATTAGCCAATCAGATTGAGGAGATTGTTTCACAAGAGTAATAAATAAAATATAGTCACCTACTGGACTACCAGCATCATCTATATGGACGACTTTAACTTTTACCATCACTGAAATAATTTTATAAAATTCTTGATAATACTCAGGTCTACTTTCCGCTGAATCATAATTAATCCTTACTACTTCTAAAATTTTTGAGTCTTTGAAAGAGAGAAACCTTTCAGAACTTTTTAAATCTTCATGTAATCGCGCATCTGGCCAAACATATTTGATTGCTGATTCTAGATCATGTTTAGCAAGTGAATTAAAGAAAAGTATTGTTGTCTGTGTTGCCATCTCTTTATCATGATTTAATTTCTGTTTGTATGAATTAATGATTAGAAGTAGACATAGACCTACAAGTAAAATTCCTAATTTTATAAATATTTTAGACATTATAATTTCACTTTTATCTTTCGAAAAAACGCATAACCGACTAAAAGACACATAAGCCAAAATAAATAATCAAGAATAAAATATAAAAAAATGAATTGATCTATTCCTATAATAATATTTAAAGGATCTAGCGCTATACTACCGCCTGGAGATATTTCACCATCTACTAAAAACTGTAATGGAAATCCTCCTCCTATAACTTCAACTTTTCCAAGCTTGTCTACAACTATCCGGTCTATCAATGTATATTTCTGATGAAACAAAGACAAATAAGTCAAAACAAAAGATAATATATTGAAATATATTATTTTTTTCTTTAATAATTCTTTAACTTTAAAATCAGTTAAAAATAACCAATAAGACAAGCCTGGAATTAGAGCCATAAAGATAGTCCAAGTGTCGGTATACATCTTCCACCATTCTTTCGAAACTTCTCCTGTATGGCTCCATCCAAAAAGAACAAAAAATGGCATAGCAATAATTAAAGAGCTAATACAGATAGTTAGCAAATTAAGAATACTATAACGATTTAAAAGAATTGAGACCATAAAGCTAAAAGGTACTGTCAAAATACTATAAGCCAAGTAAACAAGACCATGCCCTGCAAAAACCACAAAAATTGAATATAGACTATATTCACGATTCATTATGATAAATAGCAATGCTGTGAAAAAAAGTAGTGGTAAAGGAGCAAGTAATAGGGCTTTTACTATTTTTTCTTTTGAGTATTTCATTAACTTAATTCTCTTATCTACTCAATAACTATTCATACTATACCGATTTTCTTGGAGGTCGTTTGCTTCCATTTAACATAATGGCTGTTATACGAAATTTGATTGATTTTTACTAAAACACTATTTGAAAATATAAAAAAAAGCCCAGTCATGGAATACTGGGTTATGGAAACTCAAATAAGGATTTATATTTTATAAAGTATTTAAAAAACCATAAAAAAACTATGGTTTTTTTTGTATAAACTTGCTTGTTGTCTCTACTTCATTGAATACTTCAAATTTTTTCCGATCATTATCGAGTTTAACAACGAGAGCTAAAATAAAAATCATTATTATAAAAGCTAGGAAAATCAAATGCCTTCTCATTATTAATTCCACTATCAGTGCTATAAAGTATGCTTCCCTATAGCAAATAGATATGACATAAAGAATGAAAAGTAAAGCTCGATACTTTGAGACATGGCTATTGCCATATCTCAAAGTCGAGCCACTTTGCGATATTCGGTAGCAATAAGATTAAGAAAAGAACCGAGCAAAGTACTTGCCAGTATTTATTTAGGGTCAATAACACAGTAATCCTTATTCGTTCCATGACAGTCATTTTTCATAACTCGGACACAAGATTTATCATTACAATTTCTAATATCTAAATTATATCTTTGTTCTAGCCACGCTGCCTCTGCACGACGTTCCTTGATCTCATCAAAACTTGGAATAAATAAAAATATAAAAGACAGGAAAACCAGCACCAGACTGAGGAAAATTGCACATAACAAGGCAATAAATCTGTAGTTCAATTTGTCGGTAGCCTTGTCTAGTTCATGGATGCGACCTTGAAGGGCACGTGTAGCTTCCTGATTTGCGTTATTTAGGGTCTTTTTGCTTTGTTCTAGTACCCCACTAGCTACTTTGTTGTAAAAAGTCTCTAATCGCTTGTTATCATCTGCTATAGCTTCTCTATATTCCTTCATGGAGGCTAATAGAATATACAACTGATCATCTAAATCATTTTGGCTGCTCATAGCGATGGTCCACTTCTCTTCATGCTCTTGCGGTGTTTCTGCTTCATGGCTTGTTCTTGCTGTAGCTTCAATTGCTGTTTACGTTCCAGTTCTAGGCGTTTAACTTCCTGTGCTTTCTTCCATTGCTCAAAGCCTTGCTCAACACGGTTGAACCCTTGTTCTAAGGTTTTTTCTTTATGCTGTTGTTTGTTTTGGAGCTGTTGGCTGTTCTGCTGTTTTACCGTGTCGTTGAAACGACTGATCTCAGTATCTATACCTTTCCTGCGCATCTGCGTGACCTTGCTACCCTCATGGATAGTGGCTTGTAGCTGATTACCTTGATCGACATAGCTGCGGTGGTCGATTCTTTCCCGATACCCTGCATGTTCGAGGGCATGATTCGCTAGGTTTGCCCAGGTGGAACGGATCTGTTTAATTTCTTCCTGGCTTGTTCCCATACCCAGTGTTTTTCTTTTGGTATTACTTAACTCAATATCGGCTTTATCTTTAAGAACTAAATTCTGCTCTGGATCTAATTCGGCCTTGCGCGTTGTCAGTAAGATATGTGCATGATGATTTTTATCACTGCCATTCTGACTAGGTGCATGAATGGCTAAATCCGCGATTACTCCATAACGGTCTACTAAAGATTGCGCAAACTCTTTGGCCAGTTCTTTTCGTTGTTCCTCATCTAATTCATCAGGCAAAGCAATCACCCATTCACGTGCTGTTCGGGCATCTTTTCGGTTCTCTGATTTTTCTGCCATATTCCAGACTTGGCTTCGGTCTAATTCGATATCCAAATTAGAAATAATTTCGGTATAAACCACACCTTCTTTTCTCGTAAAGTCGTGCGTTAATCCTGTCCGTTCATCTTTCAATTTTTCTCCTGCACGATAAGCCATAGATGCAACCGCAGTTCGTCCCGAACTTCGGTTAACAGTCTTCGTCGTACAGTGATAAATTGCCATGCCTTAGCCTTGTGATGGTTTTGCTTTTGCTTTTAAAAATTGCGTAGCGATTTTTGGGGTTAAGGGGATTCCCCTTACGCAAACTTTGACTTGGATGAAATCCAAGTCGTAAGTGCGCATTTCATGAAAAACACGATAGCATATTACCCGCTTGAATTTCAATTCATAGGGTTTTATGCTTGAGTGGTTTTCTATATCGCGAAATTGGACGTTATGACAAAATCTGCTGAAAATATTGAAAAGAAAATTGAAGCCCAATTAGAGAAGCTGGAACAGTTAAAAGCTCAAAAGCAGGCTATTGAAGCAAGAGAAAGAACAAAGCAAAAAGAACAAGAACGTAAAGATGATACTAGACGTAAAATTTTGCTCGGTTCTTACTTAATTAAAAAGATGCAAAGTAATGAGGCTAATAAAGAAAAAATACTCACAGAACTTAATGAATATTTAACTGAAAATAGAGATAGACAGCTTTTTGACTTATCAAATATTGAGGAAAATTAATTATGAATAAAGCCGATTTAATTGCCAAATTAGCACCTAAATTAAATATTAATCAAGACGAAGCAAGAGTTGTTCTTAATTCTGTTCTTGAAGTCATTACAGAAGCCCTAGTTGAAGAAAAAAATGTCCGATTAGTTGATTTTGGTACTTTTTCAGTAAAACAACGTCCAGAAAGAATGGGACGCAATCCTAAAACTGGAGAAAAACTTAAAATTGAAGCTAAGGAAATCGTTACTTTTAAACAAGGTAAGGCTTTGGGAGAGCAATTTATTGTTAAGCCAAAGCAAAAAAGTAAAGCTAAGAAGAAAGCCTAATTTTTCTTAGCTCCTGTATGAAAGTATCATACTGAGTAATAGTGTTTAATATTCTATTATTCATAACTTTTTTAATTCTACAAAAAAAACCACTTTGCAGTGGTTTTTTAAATTAATTTGATATATCTATTTGATGTCAAATACAATATTTTCTTTATCATATTTAGCAGAATATGCTACTACAGACTCAGAATGAAGTTTTTTATCTTTGTCTGTATAATTAATACTTATTGAATCCTCAGTATCTGAATACTGTATTTGATATTTATATGAAGCATTCGGTGCTAAATCACCAATAACATCTACTTTTTTTGATGTTTTATACTTAAAATTGACATTATAAACGGGACTATCAGTTTTGTTATTCACGGTGATAGTTCCATTATCTTTTTCCATAGGTGAGCAAGCCACTATAAATATACTCACCACACCTAATAAAATACCTTTATTAAAAGTCATAGACATTTCACCTTATAAATCCTAATTTTTTATTTTTCACCGATTGAATTTGACCATACTAAGTTGCCATTTGATATGATTTTCAATCTTCCTGCCCTTACTTGAGCTTGAGTTAAACTCGCAAATGATGATTGTAAAAGCGTCGTAGGATTGTTTTTCCCTAAACTGATACCTATCGAGTTATTATAAATATCCATAGAACGTTCTATTGCAGGCTGTCCAGTAGAACCGAACTCATGTGCATCACTCCATTTTTTTGCGAAATCGGCTCCCACATCTATTGTCATGCCAAAGTTCCAAACAGCATGTCTAAATGCATCACCATTTCCATTATGCATAACTGAACTAGTATTTACATATCTCGCTTTAGTAAGATCTATAGCAGTTTTGGCATTAGCAATACATAGTAAACCCTTAGCTCGGTTTGCATTATAAAGTGCTTGTTCTTGAGCATTTAGATAACCATTTATATATCCGTCCATATCGGTATATACAGAAGAAATTGTAGCTCTGGATGAGCGCCCAGGAGTTTGCACTAACTCTGTTTTCAATAAAGAATCGGCATATTCATTTAATTCAGCTTCACTAGCATTAGGATTTTTATCCTGAAATTCACGTAATTTTTCAGCAATATTATCAATTGAATTCGCAACAGAAGCATTATAGGTGATTACAGGTTCAGGAGAAGCAGTATTACTATCAGCAGCGTATAACTGGCATGTTATTAAAGATAAAGAAAAGCAAGAATATAAGTTTTTTTCATTTTTCAATAGTATCCTTTTAATTCGATTGATATTCCAATTTAGAATATTTTCTGCCTTACAAAGTAATCTTTTGTTTATTTAATTTTTATAAGACTTATAAGATGAAATTAACTCATTAAACTAAACCTAAAGCTTCATATAAGTATGAAAATTTATTCATTTAAGACCTTTTGGATATTTTCTTTATCTTCGTCTGCAAATTATCCCTATAGTAAATTAAGTCCTCTATTTTGCTTTCCATCTGCATATTTTCAGTGGGTTCGGCATCTGGCGATATTCGGGATAATAGGAAAATATAACCGCATATATTTCCCCTCGCAATTTCATAATTTATGATGTCGATGTATTCGGCTTGTGTGCCGTGAAATTCTTCTAATAGGTTGGTTAATTTCATCATGCTTGAAACCCTGCTTTCTCTAAACATGGGTACAGTTCTCTGAATTTTTCAGGCTCTAAAAGCATGTCAGCTATACGAATAGCAAATTGCTGAAAGCTCTCCGTACCTTGTGAGTATTTACTCATTTCGGGCATTTCAGACATTTTATTTGCAAATAAATGGCGTTGTGGATCGCTCAATTTTATAAAAAAATCGGGGCTATTGGGATTTCGTTTGGCATTGTTTTGTTTTTTATTTTCATTTTTAAGCTTAAATTTTAATTCTAAATGTGTAAATTTGCGTCCTGATTTAATTAACTCATAATTGACTTTATAGGGAGTCTTTTCATTGATTTCATTAACTGCTGTATCTATAACCCACTTTCTTAAGTCTTTGGTAGCTTCATATTTTTCAAATAAAGCTAGGGTATAGCGAAGATCATCTAAGCTAATTTTACAATAACCTGTAGATCTAAATTGCATCATCATTTGATAAAAACGGAAGCTGTAAACACTGCCAAAACCTGCAACATCATCAATTAAAAACTGAGTAAAATTTGATTTTAATTCACTAAGTAGAGGTAAAATACGGCTATCAAAAACAACTCTAGCCACAATATCATCACTGTTCCGTCCAAAAGGAAGTGATTCTAATAAATTATATTTTCTTAACCCGTTGAGGTAATTTTTATAATCTTCTGGATTTGGGTATTTTAACTTTAATTTTGCATCTGCATTTTTATCAAAACGTAAGACTTCTGATAACCAATGAAATTCTAAAATACCTGCATTAGTGTCTATTAGTAATGTTTTTTTCATTAAATCTTTGGTGGCATTTCTAATATCTCTTGTCGCCTGATCTGCGTTAGCTCCCAACCGAACAAAATCTTCTCTCGTAATGTAATAAGCTCTTTTAGGGTCTATTGGTTCATTTTTAGGTATTTGTACTAATGCAGATAATAGTAAACGCTGTTCACTTACACTTAAATTATAGGATGCTTTAACTATTGAGTTATCCATCACGATTAGATCATTACTCACCCGACAATCTCTCCCTTTTTGATCATGGGATAGATTTATAGCATTCTTTTTTTAGTATTAATAGGAGAAATTCTTAATTCTCCCCTTTCACCGACAATCCCTCCCC
>NZ_JAMXXS010000062.1:0-6991 GCF_024129595.1 Acinetobacter lwoffii
GAGATAACAGCGCAACTTGGGCCTCAATCGTGTTGAAATGTCCTTGACTGGGGCTAGTTCTTGCATGTAGACGAGCACCATCACGGTAAGCTAGTAGTGCTCGACGAAAGCTTACAGAATTAGCGAGCAACCAATCTTGCCATGTCATCCCATCGATGGGTAAAGAAACTAAATGGTGTTCATTTATAATGGTTTCCGCCATTGCTTCCATTAACAAGGATTTATTCTTGAAATGCCAATATAGAGTTGGAGATTTAATACCCAATCGTTGAGCTAGCTTGCGTGTGGTTATTGAATCTATGCCTTCTTCATTCAACATATCCAATGCGGTACGCAGGACTATTTCACGTGTCAGACGTTGAGGTGCAATATCTTTTTTACTCATAAATCTATCACTGATAGGGAGTGTGTGAGAGAATATTAATTCTATCATTGCTAGAGAAGGCATTTGTGAAGAAATCATTGAGCGTGATTTTAATCACTATATTTCTGGATGCTGTTGGGATTGGTTTAATTATGCCGATCTTGCCTGAATTATTACGGTCATTGGCTGGAGCTGAAGCAGGCGGTGTTCACTATGGTGCTTTATTAGCTGTGTATGCTCTGATGCAGTTCATTTTTGCACCTATCCTTGGAGCGTTGAGTGACCGATTTGGACGTCGACCTGTATTAATTATTTCAATTGCTGGTGCAACGGCTGATTATCTCCTAATGGCTGCTGCTCCTTCTCTATTGTGGCTATATATTGGTCGTATTTTTGCGGGAATTACAGGTGCCAACATGGCTGTTGCAACAGCTTATGTTTCAGATATTACTCCAGCCCATGAGCGTGCAAAAAGGTTTGGTCTCCTTGGAGCTGTCTTTGGTATTGGGTTTATAGCGGGTCCGGTAATAGGTGGAGTTTTGGGTGAATGGAACTTACATGCACCGTTCTTTGCTGCTGCTTTTATGAATGGGATTAATTTAATAATGACAGCAGTCTTATTAAAAGAATCAAAACACAGCAATAAAATGACTGAGAAGGTTCAGGAGCAATCAATATTAAAGAAATTATCCTATTTGATCACTCAACCTAATATGGCTCCATTGCTTGGTATCTTTTTAATTATCACATTGGTTTCACAAGTCCCCGCAACTTTATGGGTTATCTATGGGCAGGATCGTTATGGCTGGAGTATATTTATTGCAGGTGTTTCCCTTGCTAGTTATGGAATATGCCATTCTATTGCACAGGCTTTTGCTATCGCCCCTATGGTAAAGAGGTTTGGAGAGAAAAATACGTTGTTATGTGGAATAGCTTGCGATGCAATTGGTTTACTTCTTTTATCTATTGCTGTTGAAGAATGGGTGCCTTTTGCGTTGTTACCATTGTTTGCCCTTGGTGGAGTAGCCGTTCCTGCTTTGCAAGCAATGATGTCCAGAGGTATTAGTGATGAAAGACAAGGTGAATTACAAGGGCTATTAAGCAGTTTTAATAGTCTGGGGGCTATAATTGGTCCTGTATTAGTTACTAGCCTCTATTTTATGACTCAGGCATCAGCTCCTGGAATGGTATGGGCATTAGCTGCAATACTTTATGTAATCACCCTACCCTTATTGCTTAAGTATCGCCTGAATAAATATTCTGGAGTTCCATAAAATATTTAATTTATTGGTTTAAAAACTAATGGATTCTATAGTTTATCTAAAATTAACATAATACACCTTATCCGAAATGCTTAGATATTTTCATTATCTTTCAATGTTATAGTCAATACTTAATAGCCCGAAACGTCATGCTCGGGCTTTTTTTATGATTCTTCACGTTCCACGACTAATATTTCATCAATGTTTCACAACTTTGATTAGCTCCAGTAAATAATTAAAACCTAGATAATAAGAACCGAGCGAGTGTCTACGAGCGATTGAGCATCATCAAAATTTCGACCTCGCTTTTTCTCTGATTACAAGCTCCCTTTCGATTTTAAACGGTAGTTACAGAGCATCCCGAATGGGTGCGAACTTTGGAGCTTTTGCTTTTCAAAAAGTATGAGCGAAGCGAATACATTACCAATGCTTTTGCTTTTAGATTTCATAAACAGGATTAACCAAAAACTGCCCCATGAAGCGAGGAACGAGCTTCAATAGAGTACGAGCTTTAGCGAGTACATAGGGCAGTTTTAAGCACTCCCCTCTTTTTAATATTTTTTAATTTTTTAATTTTTAGCCTCTACAATTAATTGATATATAAGAATAAAAATAGCAATAAGTACACCTTTATCTTGCAATAAGTACACCTTTATCTTGCAATAAGTACACCTTTATCTTGCAATAAGTACACCTTTATCTTGCAAAGTGACACTCAATAAAATAGAGTGTACTTATATATTTAAAAAACATGTGTGCTTATGAAAAAGGAACTAGTCGTTAAAGATAATGCACTAATAAATGCCAGTTATAATTTAGACCTATCAGAACAACGTTTAATACTGTTAGCCATACTTGAAGCTAGGCAATCAAATACACCCAATGATAAAGATTTGACGATTCATGCTGAAAGCTATATCAACCATTTCAATGTTCATAGAAATACAGCCTATAAAGTTCTTAAAGATGCTTGCAAAAGCCTATTTGATCGTAGATTTAGCTATCAAAAGCTGACTCAAAAGGGCAACATTGAGAATGTAATAAGTCGATGGGTACAACGAATATCTTATGTAGAAAATGAAGCTCTTGTTCGTATTAAGTTTTCTGATGATGTTGTACCGTTGATTACAAATTTAGAAAAACACTTCACCAGTTATGAACTAGAGCAAGTCAGCAGTTTAACTAGTGTTTACGCTATACGCTTGTATGAGTTGCTTATCGCATGGCGTAGTACAGGCAAAGTGACTATGGTAGAGCTAGAAGAGCTAAGATTAAAATTAGGCATAGAACCCAACGAATACAAGAGAATGGGGCAATTTAAAGAAAAAGTTTTACACCTTGCCATTGATCAAATTAATGAGTACACAGATATAAAAGCAGAGTATGAACAACACAAACGTGGTCGTTCAATTATTGGTTTTTCATTTAAGTTTAAGCAAAAATCACAGCCGAAAAAATTAGATTCTAAGCGTGACCCAAACACACCTGACTTTTTTGTCAAAATGACCGATGCACAACGCCATTTATTTGCCAATAAAATGTCAGAAATGCCTGAAATGGGGAAATATTCACAAGGTACAGAAAGCTACCAACAATTTGCTATCCGTATAGCAGATATGCTTTTAGAGCCTGAAAAATTCAGAGAGCTTTATCCAATATTAGAAAAATCAGGATTTCAGCCATGATTAAATTAAACAACCTATCAACTGATCTAAAACATGTGACCGTTGAATACCTCGACATCGTAAATTATGAAATTGCGAGGGAAAATATATGCGGTTATATCTTCCTATTATCTCGAATATCCAAAAATGCAGAACCCACCAAAAAAATGCAGATGGAAAGCAAAATACAGGACTTAATTTACTATCGAGATAATTTGCAGATAGAGGACAAAGACAATATTCAAAAGGTTTTAAATACGCTCATTCCCGAGTATCAAGCCGAACAGAACAACCAAACAGCTAAGAAAAATTAGGCTTCAATATCGGGCAAATCAAAAAGCTGTCTATCTCTATTTTCTGTTAAATATTCGTTGAGTTCAGCGAGTATTTTTTCTTTATTGGCTTCATTAGATTGCATCTTTTTAATTAAGTAAGAACCGAGCAAAATTTTACGTCTTGTATCGTCCTTTCTTTCTTGTTCCTTTTGCTTGGTTTTTTCTCTTGCATCAATAGCCTGTTTTTGAGCTTTTAACTGTTTCAACTTTTCTAATTGGGCTTCAATTTTCTTTTCGATATTTTCAGCAGATTTTGTCATAACGGTTAATTTCGGGATATAGAAAACCACTCAAGCATAAAACCCTATGAATTGAAATTCAAGCGGGCTATATGCTATCGTGTTTTTCATGAAATGCGCACTTACGACTTGAACAAAGTTCAAGTCAAAGTTGCGCAAGGGGACACCCCTTAACCCCAAAAAACTGCTACGCAATTTTTTAAAAGCAAAAGCACCCCAAGGCGACTGCATGGCAATTTATCATTGTTCCACTAAAACGGTGAACCGAAGTTCGGGGCGAACTGCGGTTGCATCATCTGCATATCGTGCAGGGGAAAAACTAGAAGATGAACGCACAGGACTGACCCATGACTTTACGAGAAAAGACGGTGTCGCCCATTCTGAAATTCTGTCTAATTTAGATATTGAAATTGACCGTGGTGAACTTTGGAACTTGGCAGAAAAAACCGAAAACCGTAAAGATGCCCGAACCGCTAGAGAATGGGTCATTGCCCTACCTGATGAATTAGACGCTGATCAACGTAAGGACTTGGCAAAAGACTTTGCCAGGTCCTTAGTTGATCGCTATGGAGTGATCGCAGATTTAGCCATCCATGAACCCAGCAAAGGCGGTAATGATAAGAATCATCACGCCCATATCATGCTTACCACCCGAAAAGCCGAATTGGACACGGACAATAAACTCACCCTGACCACCAAAACCGATATTGAACTCAGCAACGCCAAACGAAAAAGCCTTGGTATGGGTACAACCCAAGACGAAATTAAACAGATTCGGGAAACGTGGGCAAATTTAGCCAATCACGCATTAGAACGAGCAGGCTACCGAGAAAAAATAGATCACCGCAGCTATGCCGATCAGAATAACGGACTACAAGCCACCATCCATGAAGGCACTAAAGTCACCCAATTACGCAGACAAGGCATAGACACTGAAATCAGCCGTTTTAATGACAATGTGAAACAGCAGAACGCCCAACAGCTTGACCAACAGAAACAGCAGAAAGAGAGCGTTTTACAGCGTGGTTTAAACCGTGTCGATCAAGGTTTTGATCAATGGCAGAAGAACCAAGAAACCAAACGTCTAGAACTGGAACGCCAAGCGGAAATGAAACGACAGCAAGAATTAGATAAACAACGAGCCGAGCAAGCACTCCGCAAGGCATATCAAAAACTAAGTAGAGGCGGAATGTCATTATGAGTAATCAAAATGATTTAGATGACCAGTTATATATTTTATTGGCATCCATGAAGGAATATCGAGAAGCCATAGCAGACGATAAGAAGCGATTAGAGCAGTTTTACAACCAAGTCGCTAGTGGAGTGCTAGACAAGGCTGAAAAATCGCTAGAAAACACAAATAAGAAGCATACAGGTGCATTAAACAACAGTATTCAGGCATTAAACGAAGCTACAAACAGGCTCAACTTAAAACTTATCTTTATTTTTGCCAGCACGTTTGTTGCTGTGATGATGGTGTTCATTTTGGCTATCTTTTTATACATACCAAGCAAAGACGAAATTGATGAACGTAGAGCAGATATGGCTGTACTAAAAAAATATCCGCTACAAATTCGAGAAAGTGATGGTGAAACATTGGTGAGAATAATGAGGAAAAATTGCTACTCGTTTGAACCGAGTAGTGTCAAAGAAAAAACGTATGACTGGTGTCAGATCGACCCTAAAAAATACTAGTTGATCGGTACTTTGCTTGGTTTTTCTCATTACAAATCAAATTACAGCAAGCGCAAAGTTGCCCGACTTTGAAACATGGCTTTAGCCATCTTTCAAAGCATCGAGCTGAAATTTCGCATAAGAGATTTTATGTTAAATAAGATGGAACTTAGACAAAATTTTATTAATAGTTATGCATTCTGCACAGTTAGTTTTAGACCTAAAGCATTTACTACACGATTAATCGTATCAAAACGAGGTGCTGAATCTTGACGGAGTGCTTTGTAAAGTGCTTCACGTCCAATTCCTGCTTCTTTAGCGATTTGAGTCATACCACGAGCTTTAGCAATTACACCAAGTGCATGAGCTAGTTCAGCAGGGTCATTCTCTTCAAGAACCATATTAAGATACATTACAATATCTTCTTCACTCTTAAGTGCTTCTGCCATGTCAAAGCTAGGTAGATCAGCTATTTTAACCATTTTTCAATCCTCTAAAGATTTTGATAAATCAACAGCTCGTTCTATATCCTTTTGCTGTGTAGATTTATCACCACCTCCAAGCATCACAATGATTACATCACCATGTTTGATGTAATACATGCGCCAACCTGGTCCGAAGAACTCTCGCATTTCCCAAACACCTTCTTGAAGATGCTTTACATCGCCCCAATTACCACGCTGAACCTTATCTAATCTTCGATTCAGTTTAAGACGGGTCATACTGTCTTTAATGCTATCTAGCCATTCATCAAATTCAGGGAGACGTTTAATCTCGGTCATGAAAGTTCCTCTTTATTGTATTCGATCGAATACACAACATTATAATGAATATATTTTATGAGTAAATGAAATAATAAGAATATATTTTATCAATTGATTATTTAATAACCTATGTTCTTGGCAAAAGGTATCAAACCTGCTCATAAAAAAGCCGACTTGTTTCTAAGTCGGCTTTTTACTGTTTTTGAAGTCAGTCAAAATTTTATAACTATATGAAAAACAATAATATTTTAAATTGCGTTTCGTATAAGCTCTATTATGTTAAATAATTAAGGATAAAAGCTTTATTACTAAATAGAACAGTTGCTTAAAGCAGTATAGAGTTAAGTTTGCATTTTAATATCAAGTTGTCTTTCAGCACCGATAATCACCATACGAATCCCATTTTCAAAAATGTCATCCGCATTCATATTTTGTAAGGTATTCACTCCTTGGAGCATGAGTGGATATATAGTTGGATCGGCTTCGAATGGTGGGTCTGATCTTATTTCTTCTTGCTGCTCCTCAAGGACCCACCCAACAATAAACCTTCCTAATGTCATAAGTAATGCAACTGCTTCAACAGGAGAAAACCCAGCATGAGATAACAGCGCAACTTGGGCCTCAATCGTGTTGAAATGTCCTTGACTGGGGCTAGTTCTTGCATGTAGACGAGCACCATCACGGTAAGC
>NZ_JAMXXS010000063.1:0-6745 GCF_024129595.1 Acinetobacter lwoffii
GGTTTAAAAAGTGTAGAAAACTTTGATGTATCCCCTAGAGGTTATATGGATTTAAGATTTGAATATGATCGACTTATTTCATCAATTTCCCTCAATTGTTTGACTAAAGAATATTCTATCTGGGATGAATCCTATTTTAAGGATTATGAAAGTGTTGGAAGTAATACCTTTAACAGTTATATCTCATGGCGTACGTTAGATGATGATCTTTCCTATAAGATCCATAATGAACATGGTTTTAAGGAAATGTTTGATAAAGTTTGCTTAATGTACGAATATAAAAATAAACGTAACGTTACTAGTAGCCCTAAATTATTTTAAAAGTAAGCCAATCATGAAAATTATAAGATGAAAGCATTATCGGTAATAGAACTTTCTAAGCTGTATGGCATGAACCGCCAAAGCATCTATAAGCGTATAAACAAAGGCGATTTAAGTAAGAATAGTGGCGGTAAGATTGACCTTGCCGAAGCTATCCGTGTCTTTGGTGAACCTTCACAGCGAAGTAGTCAAAACGTCACGTTACAGTCACAGGCGACACAGAAGTCGGCAGAACTAGACATCATGCGACAACAAGTGGACATGCTTCAAAAACAACTTGAACTTGCACAAGAGCGTGAACAATTCCAACGTGAAGAACTAAAGGCAAAGAACGAGCAGATCGAATCCCTACAACGGTTGCTTGGCGCCCCAAAGACAGCAGAACAACCACAACAGACGGAACAGGTACATGAGCCGGCACCTGAACCAATACAACAGACACCGCAACCAATGCCAGAACCTAAGCCAATCATTAAACAGCAACAGCGTGAACCTGAACCACAGAAACGCCGTGGCTTGTTTGGTCGTGTGATACGTGCGGTATTGGACTAATACAAAATAAGAGAAAATTTCTCATGGGAGAATAATGGAAACTTTTTTACTTATAGCAGTTGTCTTGATTGTACTTTACTTATTAATTTCTAGATATTTTAGAAGGCACAACCAAGCGACTGAAAGAACTTTGAGAACTATTGGGGAGTGGATTATTTTGGCACAAAGCGTTTCTAGTTCAGAGAAAGACGTTATGTGCTATAGCTTGATACTGCAATCAGGAATGATGTTAGATAAACTTCAGGTAATTGAGCATTCTAAATTTAGAGAAATTGTTACTATTGAAGGTTTTAGTAATACAAATTTTGTTTATATGGTATTGAATGCAGCACTTACTACGCTTCCTGATAATTGGATTAAGGAAATGGCGATTCCTAACAACCAGGCTAGGGTATTCTTTGCTCAGTGTTTAATAGCTCTTATGGAAAGAGGCATATCTGATCACCAAGGAATAGAATTGATTAGAGTTATTGCAGAAGAATCTCGTCGAGAGGTGCTTGAATGGAAGATTCCAACTTTTTGAGGAAGTAAAAATGACTATTAGCATAGAGCATGCAAACAGGTTAAGAGAGGAATGGGCTGCGAAAGGTAGTCCGTTATGTGATCACCCTAAGTTACTAAAAGAAAAAGAACCATTGGGAAGGGATACAGGGGATTACACTTGTAATATATGCGGGGAAACTCAATGGGGACGAGATTGGAACAAAAGCGAAAAGACAGATAATCCTGAGTGAATGAATGGGCAGAACTACCTACTCAATTTGATTTCATGCACGTAGATGCTTCACCAAAACTAAAAAACCCGCCTAGTTGCAGGTTTTTAGTGCCACCTTCACCACATCTGCAATAGTTTCGGAGGTAATTCCACGTTTACGGGTATTCTCGGAATGAAACCAAATGGTTAATTCTTTATTGCCTTTTGACGCATTACAGCCAACACAACACAAAGCGATGTTATCTAAGCCTGTAATCGTAATATCGTTGATAATATGTTCCCATGATCGTTTCTTAGATCTTTCGGTTCCAAATTCGGAACCGCAATAGACACAGCGTTGATCACGTTCCAAAACTAATCTTTCAATGTTTTTCGGTATTCCCCAAGCATTAGCCAAAATTGTGTACCTCAGTATTTCTTAGAATATTCCAAATTATATTACCTATCAAAGAACTATAGGCAAAAGAGAAAATATTAAATGATAAAATAATCTATCTTTAGACTTTCAATTGTAATTAAATGATAGTATTATCATTAGACATTGAATTATAAGTCTTTAAGATAGGTTTAAATATGACAGTCCGTATTTATGTCAGAGCATCAACGAAAGACCAGGACGCAGAGAGAGCACTTAGTGACTTGATTAAGTTCAGCAATGATTACGGTTCTGAATATATTGAATATATAGAAAATGAAAGCGGGACTAAATTAAATCGCCCTATCCTCACAAAACTTCTGAACGAATCAAATCAAGGCGATATTCTTTTAGTTGAATCAGTAGACCGCCTTTCACGATTAGAACAATCAGACTTTGAAATTCTTAAGCAACAAATTAAGGGTAAAGGTCTGCGCCTGGTTGTTGCAGATCTACCGACAACGCATGTTGTTAATAGTGGAATGACAGGAGAAATTTTGAATGTCATTAACAGCATGTTGATTGACTTACTTGCCACTATGGCGAAGTTAGACAACGATAAACGTAGAGAACGGATTAAACAGGGACTAGAGCGTTCAGGTTATAAACCGACAGGAAAAAAAGCAAATACAGCTAAACACACCCGCATCAAGCAACTGCTTGATGCGGGTGATATGACCAAGGAAGAGATAGCTAAAGCCGTAGGTGTAGGGGTGGCTACGGTGTATAGGGTCAAGGCCCAAGCTGAAATTCATTAAGCTGTTGATAATAAAAAATATACCCCTAACTTTTTAGGGTGAAAAGTGAGCAAAACCCCCCGTCTATAGAGAACACTTAAGAGCATTCTCTATGTGACTTACAGGGGCTTTGCTTACATCAATTATTTGTTTTAAATCTTTGGCTATTGGGTTCTATACCAATACACTCTGCCGTATAGATTTATAGATGTGATGCAAAATGGCTAAACCAACTAAAGATGATTACCTGGAGTTTTATGGTGGTTTAACTCAGTACGGTTGTTATTTGAAAGAAGTTTTTAAAAAAGAAAAATCACAGGGTATAGGACTAGGTATAGGATCTTCTTTAGAGCTATTAGAAAACGTAGTTTTAATCGAAAAGCAGCTCAGACTACTAGACAGCGATAAATCCGAAAAATTGAATGTAACTACGTATAAGGCGTTACTTGATGCGAAAGAGGCTAATTACCTACTTAAGGAATATTTTCCTTTTAGTACATTTTCGCCGTATGTAGAAATTTTCTTGAAAGTAACAGGAGAAATGCAACAGAGTAGTTTACTAGAAGTTTTGAAGGCACTTAAATTAGCACTAGGTCAGGAAGAAAATAAGAAGAACATGGTCAGAAGCCGTAAAAATGACCGTGAAAAACAAGAGCAGCTATTACGCTATATCAAATCATTATTCATAGCTTCACCTAGCCTTTTGGTTGTTGATCTTGATGTAAGTTATGTGGATGAATGGGACTATAACCAGCCGTTAAAGATGCTCCCAGAATCCACAGACCAACAGGTTCAAAAAGAAGAGAGCGTTAGAAGGGAGCGTATAGAGAAAGTTCAACATGAAAGAAATGAATTAATCACTCAGTTGAAGAAGAAATATAAAAAAGACTTAGTAGGCTATATCTGGAAATTAGATTACAGCATAGAAAAGAATTTTCACTACAACATGATTTATTTCTTAGATGGTGAAAAATATCAAAATGATATTGAGATAGCTGATTCTATTGGCAAACTATGGACGAGTGTTACAGAAGCGAAAGGGATATATCTCAGCAAGAATCTACGCAAGTATAAAGGCGTAGGTTTAATTAAGCATGATGAATTAGATAAAAGAAAAAGTCTTGAAAGCAACGTCTTGTATCTGGTTAAGACAGAATACTTTATCAAAATGAAGCTAAAAAGCGAAGGTGGTCATAAGCTGCATACATTTGATAGGGGCCAGACCCCTAAATAAGGTCAATCGAAAAGATCTCAGATATACACTATCTAAGAAAAGTAATTTTTGACAGATAAGACCTATATATTATGTAGGGGATCCACCTTTCTTTCGGAATAATTATTTTGGGGGAAAGGGGGCAAAACAAGTGAGATTACGAAGTAATCTCTTTCCTTAGAGATATATATATCTATATATATATCGGTTGATATATATCATCTCTACTAGAGAGATGAGCAGTTCTAATAACTAAGAAGAGCTAAGGTCTACAAGAACCTTAGCTCATTACCTCTATGAAATACTTTATAAAACCTATCTAACTAGTAATGCTTACTAATAAGCAATAAAGAGAATCCGAAATAACGAATTTAGAAGAATCCACAAAAGAGACTAGGGATTTATAGGGCTTACGTCCTAATAAGTCGTAGGGCGCAAATGGTGAGCATCTAGAGCATACAGAGTCTGAAAAAGTATTTGATCTATTAGGTTATTCAACTGAGAATTTGAAGATATTAGACAATGCTCCTGTTTTAGATAGAGACTATATCTACAAGATTCGTTTCTCAACAGAAGAAAGACCTGGTGAAGCATGTACTTTCGAATTCGATAAAGCATTCCTATACACCAAAACATTTTGCCGAAAACTCGATGCTAGCAATATTCTAGATTTTTAATAACTAAAAAGAGCTAGGGGCTTGTAGCCCCTAGCTCTTTTAAATTCTTTATATTAGTCAATATCAATAATTCTATTTCAAAGTACTTGGCTATCGACTATCTCGTTTTAAAAGGAAATATAGAATAATCCAACCTATAGGCCCTGCTAAAAGAAGGGCACCATAAATCATTAATTTAACTATAAAAGCTGCTAGTTCTGCCATTTCTTAGTAACCACGATCACGTAGAATCTTTCGAGCTATATTTTTCTCAGTCTGACCTGGACCAAAGAAACTATCATCTTTGATAATTTTCTTTAGTTGATCATCTGATTTAGATTCCAATCGTTCAATCATTTCTCGTTGTCTTCGTTGCTGTTCCTTTATGCCATCATTGACCGCAGAAGCTGCTTTAGAAACTTTATCAAAAAAACTCATACCTATACCCCTATTAAACATTGTTTTATTAGAAAGAAAATTTATAAGAGAAGACTAGAATTAAAAGGAAAAAAAGAAAAGATAGTAGCGACACAAAAAGACGCAATAAGATGGATTTAATAAAGAATAGCTACCAAATTAACTAGGTATAAAGTAAAACGGCGTTAGAACGCAAATGGTGAGCATCTAGAGCATATCTGAATGCAATTAGCGGATACTTCCTCTTCCTTCTTACAACTACATGAAAACTGTGGTAAAACTAACGCAAATGAAAAAACCCGACGACTTAGAAACTTGGCGGAATCGAGTCAATCGGGTTTGTATTCTTCAACAACAATTAGGGGTTTAATCCGTCTTGCGTCTGTGAACCATTCTACAGGTACAGGCGGATTTCTCAAGCGTTAGAAGCATGGAAACCGCAAAAAATTACACTAAACAACAGCTTGATCTGTTTGAAAGCCTACCGAATAAGCCGTATTGCATGGACGAAGTCCCTGGATACACTTTCATTCGCACAAAAGCTATTGCAGTCAAAAAGCCATATATCCAAGTAAACCCGCCACTTATGACGATTTACTTTGTCTTTGATGATGATAAAGAAAACTCTGCTTTATCCTGGTTTGATGCAAATTTGCCTGCACCGCTTTGGACTACTCAAAATGCAGATAATGGTCATTGTCACCATTGCTACAAATTAGAGATACCACTTTGTACAAGTGAGTTTGCCAGTATCAAAGCAATCAAGTACGCACAATCAGTCTATTATGCTTATGCACTCAAGCTAGGCGCAGATCTCAGCTATTCCCAATTAATTACCAAGAATCCCTTACATCCTAAATGGCGTACAACCTTTTGGACTAAAAGAGCATATTCGCTTGATTACCTTGCTGACTTTGTAGATCTACCAAAGAAGTTACCTAAGAAACTAGAAGTTGTAGGCCTGGGACGTAACGTGACAATGTTCGAAAAGGGGCGTCATTGGGCGTATAAAGCGATTAGAGACTATATGCACCATAACTCTAGCTATGACTGGGAAAAGGCTGTTAAGGCGCAAATAGAAGCGATTAATAATAGTTTTGAACAACCATTACCATATAGTGAAGTAAAAGCTACAGCTAAAAGTATTGCTAAGTGGGTATGGCAACGGTTTAGCTATGGTGATTTCAGTGAGATACAAGCAAAACGTGGCTCTAAGGGAGGGAAAGCTAAAGGTGAGGCTTATGCAGTCAAACGTGAGCAAGCTGTTAAGCTAAAGCAATTAGGTTTAAGTTATTCTGAAGTTGCAAAACAATTAGAAGTATCCAGACGTGCTGTAATTGGGTGGTGCAAATAGCCTTATCAGATAACAGCTTTTTTATCTTTTAAAAGGGGTCTTTATTGTGAAGTTTTTTCTTCTTCTTTTTTTGTTGATTCCTTCGTTAGCGTTCTCGGAAAAGTTGAAGTTTGCAGTTAATGATTCCAGATCATATATGAAAGTTTTTTCTGACTCACAGAGAAGCATTTATCTTATTAAAGATATTATCTCGGGTGATGTTTTTTATCCTGATAATGCTCAGTCTACTGGTCTTGGAGGTTTACGTCTCTTTGTCTTGATTGATGAGCATGATGGTTTAAAAAGTGTAGAAAACTTTGATGTATCCCCTAGAGGTTATATGGATTTAAGATTTGAATATGATCGACTTATTTCATCAATTTCCC
>NZ_JAMXXS010000064.1:0-6708 GCF_024129595.1 Acinetobacter lwoffii
TGGTTGTGCGGTAGATTTTGTGTGTAGGCTTCTTCATTTGAAAATTATATCGCTGAAAAAGCCTTTACAGATAGGTTTGTGCAACAAAGCCATTTTAAATTGAAGCTTTGGTAGAATTTTTTTTAAATCATTTAAGATATTTATCTCTTCTATTAACTCAAGTAAATCTCGTTCCAATTCATCTTTCTTTAATTCTAAAATATTTACTGTTATAGGTGACTCTACGCCAAACTCCGATCGAAATTTTTTTATTTTTTCAGTTTCTGTATAGGCTATTTTTCCACCTTTTTTTTTGGTATCAACTAGCAAATAGCCATCTTTAACTAACCAAAGAATTAACTGATATACACTTTGGTAATTAATATTATTTTCAACTACTTTGAGAAGCTTAACCTGATCCCAAAAATCTTCAGCTTGCCATGACTCAATTTTATGACTACAGATTACAAGAGATAGCTCTCTAAACATTGGTAAATTATGAATATCCATATTCATTATCCAAATAATGAGGATTATAGTCCGTGGATTAAAACACATCAATTCCTGATAGTTCTTGTATTTATGGTTGTTACCAATGAATCAAGAACTAGCAAAGTCTATTGGCTCAAAAATTAGGGAAACTCGAAAAAATAAATCAATTAGCCAAGAACAATTAGCCTTAGTAACAACAATTGATCGTAGCTATTTGGGGCGAATTGAAAGGGGAGAAGTCAGTATTACCGTTGAAAAACTCTATCAAATTTCACAAACACTCAATGTTGACCCTAAAATATTACTCCCTTGATAAATATTTTTTGAGAAGGTGAGGGGCTAATAGATGGTCTATCTTCAAATTAGTTTTTAATTTCACTTCTTCTATAATATCTATAAGTGTTTCTGTATTCTGATGAAGTTGTGATTCCAAAGCTTCAATTTGTGTGCGTAGATTTTTATTGGTGTCCGTAAGAGCCTGTCTTGTCTTTTTATTCACATAAAGTTGCTGTTCTTTAGTCTTTAGATTTAGTGGCGAAATCTGCTCAGATACATACAGAGATATTAGCTTCTTCCTTTCAGCCGAACTTAAAGTTAAGCCCACCTGATATATACCCTTTAGCTGTTAGACGCTTATGAAGCGTTTTGTGTGAAATAGGGGATTTTTCAAAGCCCTCAATCAACATCATTTGCAATTCTTGTTCGATGACTTCATCTAATTGTTTGCCACGTAACATATTAGGCTTCCTTACTCTCAATTTTTTGCTGTTCTATAGCGAATAGTTCACTTAAGGTTGTTGGTAATTTAGAGATCGCATCTCCATAAGGAAAAACAGGAACAGGAGTTAAACTATTTTGTCTATCAAGTGCTTTTGTTTTTAAATCACTTAAATAAAGTATTTTTTGACGTAAATCCTCAAGCATTTCGCTATAAGATAAATCATGGACTACGATTTGCTCCATATGTGCAAACTCATCCAGCAACTTATTCAAAGTATGTTGTAGTGCTTCTAATTCGCCTTTACGACCAGTTATAGCAAAGTTTCCACATTGATCACCTGATTGGCAGGCAAGACGTTTAGGGCAATCGTGCACAGCGACTTCACGCATACATCCACCAAAAGGCAAGGGGTGTAAACAAGCATGGCGTTGAACTAATGAATTGGCTAATGATTGATCCTCTTTAACCAACTCATTAAAAGATTCAGCGATATCTTGAAAATATTCATCAAAGAAAGATTTCTTTACATAACTCGCTACTTCATTTTTGGAATCAAATGACTGTAAATTCTTCTTAAAATTATTTTCTAGATCCAACTTTTCTGAAAAGTACATCAATCCATCATGTTTAATAGAATCAATTGGATAGTCAGGCTTTAGTTCTTGTTTGTCATTTCCGTAAAGTGCCAACTCATGTTTTTCTAACAAACTAGCTGTGACTTTACGTTGTTTTAGCGCTAAGTGTTGATAATATTGATTTTGCTTAATGTCTACGCGCCCCATTAGCATTGCTTGCAAGTGCTCAGCGAGTCCACTTAAAGCAAGGAAAGTGTTAATGTTATGTCTAGGAATATGTGAGGATAATTTGGAATATTCTGTTTCATTTTCAAATAAATTGTATTTCTTAAAAGCAGACATATTTCGTCTACTACCTACAAATGAATTTATTATCAAAACATTCAATGGGATAATGTTAACTTTGTTAAAGAAAGCTCTATCAAGTGTCGTTGATCTAAATTGATGTATAAATAGTAGATCTTCAAAAGGGATTTTTTCTATCATACCTTCATAATTAAATACATGATCAATAGGAAATTCAGAATCATAATCTGCTGTGCTTTTAATAAAATTATTTAAATCATCTTTTAAAAAATATTTTTTTCTTTCAGCACCTATCTTTAACTCTTTATAAATTGGGATATTTTTGAGAGTTTTGATGACAACTTCACGTTGCCCAGCTCGTCCTCTATACGTATCTTTAACACCAAAAATTGTTCCGATAAGATTATCTATTTCAACATAATTTTCTCCAATCATATCAATTGATTTAGGTAGAAAATCGGAATTTTTTTTGATCTAATATAATGTAGGTGTTCTCTATATTCTTGGGTTAGCTGTAGTACTGAATTAAATATTTTTTCAACCAAATTAGCAGATAATGGCTCTACCCAATGTATTTTAAAACCTGCACCTTTAGCACCATGGTATTGAATTCCCAAAGTATATTGCTTAATACCATCTAGACTTAGGTGCTCTTGGGTTACTGGATCTAGTATAGGCTTTTTGATTAAAGCATCTGTCTTTAGAAGAATTGCTTCTGTTGAACGTAAACCAGTAATAATTAGTAATAATAATAGGTTAAGAACTATCTTTTCACCATTCGTTTCACACAAACTAATTAAGGATACAATATTGATAAATGTACGAATTGAAATTAGTTTATCTTTGTTAAGTTCATCTTCATCTAGCTCCAGTTGCTCTATTAAAGCCTTTGTTTTCTTAGCATTAGGTGTTCTATTTTTTTGATTTATATATAAATATTTTTGAGAAAATTCTAATGGTTGTTCAGTAAAACCATAATGATTTAGCATGTCCTGTAATCTAAGGTATGTACCAGCATGGTCGGGGAGATTCGTTTTACTCGAATTTTCTGCCAGAATTTCAAAAGACTTATTTACAATTGATGTAGACAATTGGCATGGATGTAAATTTTCACTACTTTCAGCATAAATTGCACTATACCAACGTTTTAAAACTAAGACTTCAGCATAAAGCTTTTGAGGAGATGCTTTGGAATTAGATTTTCGATAACTAAGAACAAGTAACGATTTAATAAACTCTTGAAAAATTAAGCTGATATCATGGCTACCTATACCTTTTAACCTTCTGATATTGCTAAATTTAAAATGAATTTGCCCGCTTCTCGATAATAACCATCCAGAACCTATTGTTCCACCATACCAAGTGGAGTCGTTCCAATTCCACTTGAAATTAGACTGTAAATTTTGATTAAAGTAATTTTTTTGTTCTTCAATAAAAGCATTATATTTTTCAATGTTCATGAAGATCATCCTTCTGTAATGCACAACGAGCTATTACAGATTCAATTTCAAATTTAGTTGACTCATGGACTCTAATCAGGGGATTCCTAGATACGCCTATACCATCTGATAACTTAATGAGTTCATTGATTTCACTTTGTATACTTTCTAGAACATTACTATGGCTAGCATCAATAAAAGGATGAAAGTACATACAACCATAGCAGTTACGTATAGGTTGAAATAAACATTTATCTTCGTAGGAGCATCCACCAATATCGTAATGAATTCTGCTACCAATATTTCCAAGAACTTTTTTCTGATTCCAATCTTTTTTATAAATTAATCTTCCAGTGAGAAGCAGAGCAATCATTTGTCGATATAAGGAATTTTTCCCAAGTGCCTGTGCTCTAATTTGAGCAAGTTCAGGGGTAGAGAAAATATAATGTCTTGCTGTCACTACAGAAGAATGACCTAAGATATATGCAATTTCCTCAGCAGAAGAACCTGCCATTGCCAAACTATAACCAACATGATGCCTAAAATCAGAAAATGAGTACTTTTGCTTTATCATTTCATTTGCAAGAACAGCTTCTTTGTACTCTTCGGGAGCAAAATCAAATAATTGTGTATTAATCGCTTTTGAGCAAAAGCGTGCAGAATTTTCACCTAAATCAAATAACTTATCTTTTGGACTTAAGTTAAATCTTTCGATATAAGTAATAATGATTTCAGCAACTTCTTCTGGAAGTTTTACAGCTATCTTCTCATGTACATAACGTGCTTGTTTTGCATAAGGAATTAGTATGCTATAGCGATGGAATTGATCTATCGTACGTGTGGTATCTATTTTTATATCTTCAGCAGATAACTTAGCTAATTGCACAGGTCTAAGTCCAGTTACATACACTAAACCAAGTATTGATGAGTAAAGTAGTTCTTGATTATCAATACTTTGAAAATCATCCTTGATAACTTGGTTTAACTTGATAAAACCTTGTTGAATCATTGAAATAAGCGGGTAATCAATAGAATCTTCGTATTGTTGGTAATATAATTTTGAATTAAATGCTTGAGGACGTTGAAGAAATTCCAACTCGTATTCGAGGTCAAGATCAAAGCATGAAAAGTTCTCGATAAATAGTAGCTTCACCAAAAACTTAAAATGATAATAGTATGTAGAATTATCGGCTTTTGCTAAATCAACTAATACAGATTTCGCATTCTGATAATCAAGCTTTAAGTTTCTAGTTTTTAGCGACTTGATTGTAAAAGTGTAAGCCTGTAATTTAGCTTCAAGTGCAGATGGTGTATTAACTTGAATGTAATTAGCTAGAAAAAATTTAGCCAATTTTTTTTCTGGCGTGCTGAAGTTGGAGAAGTTTAAGTGAAGCTTTTTCCCTGAATAAGAAAAATCCCAAACATCATTAGATGTTTGAACGAACTTGCTATCAAATTTATCAGCTCTATGAAATCGAATGATTGTCGGTAAGTGTAAAGATTCTATAAGCCTAAGATCAGCATCGTGGAAAATAATAAATTCACTATGGCTATTATCAATTTTTTCAAAATCTAGACTAAGTTGGGACATATTTTTATCAATCAAAATTTAATACTGGAATCTATTATCCGAGCCAAGTTCATAAAGTTAGCTCGTTCTACAATAAAGCGTTTACCATAATATATAGGCATTGTACTTGTAGGTGACCAACCTCCTAAGGCTCTTAGATCATCCTGTGCTTTTAGTAGAGCATCATTTACACTTTGTTTGAGATCAGAGTGACTAGCATTTTCTTTCTTATATTTCTCAAAAGAAAAACTTAACATCATATAAGCCCAAGAATGTCTACATACGTGTGGAGTTAGACGTTCTATTGAATCATAAGCTGAAGTATCAAAATACTCAGGTAACAATGCTTTTAATGACAAATCTACTTGATCGAATATCTTTTTAACACTCGCATAACTTAAAGCAGAGTAGGGAGGCTTTAAAGATATAAATAAGATTTTTGAAGGAATTTCTTTTCGAATTTCATTTATATAAATTTGAATAATTCTATAGTCTCGTTCCTGTAGTTTAATTACTCGGTACGAATATTCATTTTTGATTTTGGGCTTTTTTAATCGATCATCAAACTCATCATCTGTATTTGTAATAATTAAACTAAAATTATGATTCTGAATTGATTTTTTAATAGAATTAGTTGTTAGTAGCATAAGTTCACCAATTCTAAGACCATAGTTAAGCATGAGATGTATGATCAGAAAATTTCTGAGTTGCACACTTTTAGATTTAAAAGGATTTAATTCATTGTATCTATTAGAGTTGCTCGGTGAAATAACTGAATACAATCCTTTAATCATTTCCTGATTCATGCTCTTAAAATTATGATTTATCTCACTTTTAATTGTTTTATTGGTTTTTGAAAAGTTATTTATAATTTTTTTCTTTATTGTCATATATTTATTCAAGTTTTCTTTAATCTTTTGAATTTCCTTCAACGTGAGTTGTGGCTGTGATTGGATGCTCAAGTATTCATCAATCAAAAAGTTGTAAAACTTTAGAAAGGATCTAATCCTATGACCAATTGTCGTGTAATTAGTATGGTCTGTATTTCTTAGCCGAATAAGATTGCTTTCAAGTTTTTTATTATTTTCTAAGTAAACAATGAAATTATCAATTTCACATTGAATGATCTCAAAATTATAGGATGTCGAATAGAACGACTCACAAAAGGATGTGGCAAACTTTTCAAACCAAAATTCATACCAAAATTTTATTGCGATTAAATCTGCATGCTGCGTAGAGATACTTTGAAATCTAAGAAATTTCATGGTGTACAGCATAGGGTACAAACATGGACAAGATGAATCCAGATCAAATAAAAGAATAATTTGATTTTCGTTTGAGACTTTCTTTTCCAAAGAAATTGTTTTTAAAGCAAACATAGTAAAGTTTATGAAGTATTCTTAAGGTCAACATATCATATTTTATGATTGAAATAGAAATTAGTTAAGTTATTGAATTCTAGCTTAAGAAAGAAGGATATGAAGTTATTGTTAGGTGTATCGGATTTAACATAATATACATTATACGAAATACACTTGTTAGAACCCATTTAAAGTGTCTATATTCTCACCAATAAAAATGTCTGGTTTATGATGGTTTTTATCACCATGGACTGGATATAAAATA
>NZ_JAMXXS010000065.1:0-6562 GCF_024129595.1 Acinetobacter lwoffii
AGACGGAAAAGATTCGGTTTACGCATTAACTTAATTGCTGCACTCGTAAACCGGATAAACTTGCAATAATGACTTTCGCAAGAGATCTATTCTTACTGTTGCAGTAGGTTCACTTCATGAATAATATTAACTTTAATAACTTTGAAGAAACTGGCCAAGCCATTTTAAAATTCTTATCTCAACGCTTTGGCTTCAAATTGTGGATGATTACTCGTACTGAGGGTGACGACTGGATTGTATTATTGAGTGAAGATAATGGCTATAACGTTAAGCCCGGACAAGTATTTCATTGGGCAGACTCATTCTGCTCACACATGGTACAAAGTAATATGCCTCGTATTGCTCCCTATTCACCTGATATTCAAGTTTACGCAGATGCACCTATAAATCACCTAGTCTCAATTAAAGCCTATATCGGCCAACCTCTGTATAAAGAAGATGGCTCTCTTTTTGGCACTCTATGTGCAATTGATCCCGAACCTCAATCTAAAATTCTTGTTGAAGATGCTCCATTATTCGAGTTGATAGCAAAGGTACTCAGTTATACGATGCAAGCTGATATGAAAGCTGCTGAGTACATACGTAAAGCTGAGCGTTTTGAAATAGAAGCAATGTCCGACCCAATGACTGGACTTTTCAACCGTCGTGCTTGGGATGAGCTTATTATCAAAGAGGAAGAGCGCTGTAAGCGTTATGGTCACCCTACTGCTATTCTTATGATAGACCTTAATGATCTTAAGATCACAAATGATACTCTGGGTCATGCTGCAGGTGATGAGCTCATTCAAAGAATGGCTTTAGCTCTCAAAAACACGGTACGTAGTAATGATATTATCGCTCGCTTAGGGGGTGATGAGTTTGCTGTGATGACCATTGAAACTAACTTAGAGCATGCGAAGAAGCTTGCATCAAGAATTCAAAATACTTTTACAAAAGTTGGAATTAGTGCTGCAATTGGCTTTGCAATGCGTAATCCAACCTTTGGGTTAGCTGAAGCTATCAAAGAAGCAGATGCAAAGATGTATCAGAATAAAGTTATGGTCAAATCGAGTAGCCATTAATTAAACTACTTACCCGATGCAGTCTTTGTATCTGGTAAGGCCTTATCTACAATCTGAAGATGTACTATTGAAATAATTCAATATAACCGAAAACCCTAGAGATTTTTTGAAATAAAAACTATTATTTTTCATATCATTAAGAGCTTTAATCCGTTTTAATTCTGCACTTAGCCCTATCAAAATTGCGACTTTTCCAACAAAAATCCTGCAGTTTATTCCCAGGTTTTTGATCAAACGGTTAGGATCAACAATTTACTTTTATCATGAAGACTGATTATAAAAATAATAAAAGTCCATGCCAAAAAACCTTAAGTTCGCCAGCGAGCGCCGTAGTGACCAACGTAAAAAAGTTATACAAGCCGAAATGCTGCAGGCCCAAACATTTATACAGATCTATCTGCTCTTACCTTTCTTCTTTAAGGCATATCAGCATCAGCAACATCTTACGATGCGCAAACCCTAGAAGATGTCATCTAGCATTAAGCAAGCGCTGTGCGTGATAAAAAATTGACTGAACCTACACTGCGAATCTGCCTGTGGCTGATCAGCCTATTCCAGCCGAGTACAACGCAAGTGCAGCACTTCAATCAATTTATTAATTTGCGGCACTTTGAGCTGAAATATTTAAGCTAAATGTCATGAATAGACATATCTGCCAGTGCACCAAACTTTTCATCAAACGGCGCTAATTGTTCTTTGACGTATTTGGATCCGCGAAGTTTACGGCCATGCTCATCATAGTATTTATGAAAAAGTGTTTTGAAGGGATAGTACTGTTTTATGCTCAAGTCTTCCGCCATCTGATTGACCTTCGCTTCAAGCATCTTTTGAGCTACCCCTTGCTCACATTCTTTTGCGGTATCACGAGTTGCTGAAGAACGTTTTCCATTGATCATTAGTTCAATGTAGTAGGCCGAACCGCGCTTTCTGGGCTTGGGTAATTTCATGACGTAATTTCCAAAATTCTTGACGTAAACTTGACGTAAATTTAACGGCAATAACTGCATAAAATACGGGTTTTGCAGATAGTGCGGATAACGGCTCACTTTACTCAAGGCATTAAAAAAGGGCTTTAAGCTACTGTTTTCGCTTAAAACCCTTATAACATAACGTTTAGAATCTTGGTAGGTATAAGCAGACTCGAACTGCTGACCTCTACGATGTCAACGTAGCGCTCTAACCAACTGAGCTATACACCTAGAATGCTTGGCATATTATAAATTTTTCCGACCGAAAACAAGCCTTTTCATTTAGTTTTTAAAACGTCCGCGCAAGTTTTAAGCAAATCCTTGAATTTTTTCAATTCTTGTTCAGTTATTGGGGTTCCCGAATAAAGATTTTTTTCAAAAACCTGTATAGCTTGAATAAAGGCAGTCTGGTTTTCAATCTGAACCTGTTGAGATAAACGCTGCATCCAGTGATGAAAAGTTTCTGCAGGCTGTTTTTTGAGATGATCAGTTAGAGATTGATTCAGCTGTTGAATCGCACGATCAAATGGAGATTGCGCCTGTCGGGCTTTTAGATAAATTCTGAAGATATAGGCCAAAATCAATAGTGCAATAGTGCCCAGTAAAATTATGACACTCGAATAAACTGAACCGAGTCCTAATTTTGATAACCAGCTCTGTTGTGATTCTGCATTATAACCCACCACCTTACTTTGCCATTGGTAGCTGGCATAATCGCTCCAAACACGTAGTTTGGTGATCCATAGATTATGCTGCGAGTTCCAGATCGACTGATTTGCCGATACCCATGCATCCTGAGAAAGCAGATTTTGCATACCATCATCTATACGCTGTGGAGTGATCATTGCGGTTGGATCAAAGCGTTGCCATTTCTGGTCAATCCAGACTTCTGTCCAGGCATGAGCATCCATTTGTCGGACTTCCCAGCTCATGCGATCTGGTGCCAACTCCCCACCCTGATAGCCGGTGACGACCCGTGCAGGAATCCCGACATAACGCATCAACATCACGAAACTCGATGCATAGTGTTCACAAAATCCCTGACGGGAATTAAACAGGAACTCATCAATCCGGTTTTGCCCCAATTGACCCGGCTTCAAGGTATAAACAAAGTTATTCTGCTGATACCAGCTCAAGACTTGCTGCACATAACGCCGAGGATCTTCCGCACTTTGCGCATATAGACGTTGTGCTAATTGTTGCGCTCGCGGATCCAGTCGGCGCTGCACCTGAGTATTCGTTCTTTCGATATATTGCGTTGGCAAAGCCTGAGGATCATATGCTGTCCCGACCCACTGTAACGAAATCGGTTCAACACGTTGCGTGAGCCGTCTCGGTACAATGCTCCAATCCTGACGGTTATAATAACGGCGTTCCACAGGTATCGATTTTTCCAACCCCATGATCCAGAACACCGAAGGATCCGCAGCCAGATATTGGTAGTTCCAGCCTGTAGGTACGGGTGAGGTATCCATCGGTTGTCGCATTAAAGGCTGCTGATTGACGAAACTGCTGGTCCAGCGTTGCCCGTCATATTCATCTAGCACCAAGGCTCGCCAATAGAGTTCTGAGCGCGGCGGAAGCTTGCTGACATCACCAATAATCCGGAAAGCCAGTGAACTAGATTGGGATAATTCGGCAATATCCCCAGGTGACATACTGTCGCCAATGCCGGTCACGCCTTTATTTTCAGGAATGGGAATATGCCAAAGTGGCGGCAAGCGCGGAAAGAAAATAAATAGCAAAATGAAAAATGGAACGGCGTACAAGATAAACTTGCCCACATGCTTGGCATCCTGTTGCAATGCTGTGCCCAGAGTGGTTTGTTCCTGTTCAAATTCGCTGGTTTGAATCCGGTACAGGCCAATCAGACAGCTGATTAAACATAGTACAATCACGATTGCCATCCCAAATGACTGACTGTATAAGAATGAACTTGCAGCGACAAACAGGGCAAAATTAAACAGGATAATCAGGTCTCGTTTATTTTTGCTTTCCAGTGATTTGGCAAATAAAAATGTAGATAAAACAGCTACTCCTGCATCTACGCCAATAAAGCTTTGATAATTCAAATAAATACTGCCCAGTGCCAACGCCGTCAGCAGAAAAGTACCAATTTTTGGAAATGGCTGCTGACGCTTCTGATAAATCCAGATACACAGAATACTGATGGCAAAAATTATACTAAGTAGCACAGGAATAAATGCCATTTGGGCGATGAGAATCAGCCCCAGAGTCAGTACAATCGAGGTACAGATTTTTGCGTTCATCGTTTCTTTATCCACTTTAGGCCTGCGCCAACAATTGTTTGGCTTTCCGTAGTTGTTCTTCCCCTGCTCCTTGTGGCAACTCGGCCTGTGGCAAATGCAGGCTATAGGCACATTGCTGCTGCTCGCACTGCTCGACCAGACCCATTACAAATTCAAGTTTTTCTTCATGTGACTGGCTTGGCATATGCTCATAATGAATCTCGATACTGTGTTCATCCTGATATTGTTCAAAGACTTTGACATATAAGCCTTGTCCACGCGCAAACTGCTTCCAGGACACCGCCTGCAAGGAATCGCCTGACTGGTAATTGCGCAATTCACGAAACTCATCCATATCCGGTTCAAAACGGTTAAAGTGATATTTATTTTCTGTGCTAAAAACTTCAGCTTTAGGCGCGACCCAGGCCGAATGCTGATGATAAAGATAGGTCCAGGCTCGAACTAACCCAAAGGGATAAACCGAATAAATCTGAATCACCGGATAATCAAACCTGCCACGTTGCTCTGCATAAAATGGCAGAATAAATTGCTGTTTTTGTGCATTCAGATAAACTTTCGCTAGCTGATTCCCTGCTTTGATATACAAATAGCGGGGGCGAAGCTGCTGCTGTTGAAAATAAAGATGTAGATTCACGCTATGACCGACCTGCCCCACATCATCTGCGATCAATTCAATTTTCAGGTCATGCAATTGCTTAAAAGTCAGATAAAAACTGATACACAGCACCGCACTGATTAAAAAGCAGAAACCTAAAATCAGGTTATTGGCATAGTTCACCCCGGCCACAAAGGTGATGAAGATCAATACCAGATACAGATAGCCCTGCTGATAAATAAATACCAAGACATCTTTCTGCGAGAGCTGTTTCTGCTTGGAAAATTGAAAGCGTTTGGCCAGCCATTTTTGCCAGGTCTTATCCAAGAGAGGACTCCTTTAGCTGACCGCAACCTGTTGCATGACATTAGAGGTTTCAGCTTCACTCAAACCCAGACGATGCGAAGTCACCGCGACAAATACAGCCTGCACATCATCCGGCGTGACAAAAGCACGTTGCTGAATCAGGGCATGCGCTTGTGCCGCACGCTTCAAAGCCAGAAGGCCACGCGTAGAAAGTCCATGACGGCTTTTACGGGTTTCTTCTGCGAGATCGAGCAAATATTCCTGAATAGCTTCACTGATAAATATCTGATGAGTCAGATTTTGCAGATCCAGAATTTCATCTTCAGTAAAAATATGTGCCAGACTGGCAATCAGGGCAAAACGAGATTCCTGCTGTAATAACAGTTTTTCTGCATGGCGCGATGGATAACCTAAAGACAAACGCATCAGGAAACGGTCCAGTTGGGATTCCGGCAAAGCATAGGTTCCACTTTGAAACAGCGGGTTTTGTGTGGCAATCACCCAGAAAGGTTTCGGTAAGGCATAGCGTACGCCATCAATGGTGGCATAGCCCTCTTCCATGGCCTCGAGTAAGGCGCTCTGGGTTTTGGGACTACAACGGTTGATTTCATCTGCCAGTAAAATCTGGGTAAAAATTGGGCCTTGTTTAAACTCGAACTGATGTTCTTTCTGGTTAAACATATTAATGCCGATGACATCACTGGCCAGCATGTCATTGGTAAATTGGATGCGCTGGAACTTCAATCCTGCTAGATGTGCCAGACTGCTGGCTAATGTAGTTTTACCCAATCCGGGTAAATCTTCAAATAAGACATGTCCGCCTGCAATCAAACAACAGAGTGCCAGTGTGGTCTGGGCCTGCTTATCCAACACAATGGCATTAACTTCTTCAAAAAAACGCTGGATCTTGGGTGCATAACTTGCAATTTTTTGTTCAAGCACAGTATTGATGTGTGCAATGTCGTTATTTTCCTTTTGTTTCATGCCCCAGATCACAATAATTTCCTTAATAAAACATGGCCTAAGATTAACATACACTGAAATTTAAATTTTCCCAAAAGATCAATCATCTGTCTGTGTAACTGAATAAAAATACTGATTAGAAAATGGCGAGGATTTAAATAATAGAAGAGTCAAAATGATCAGGTTGAAAAGAAGTAAGAAGCGCAGAAAACAAATAAAATGATCGACACAAATAGAGATCATTTTTCTTTTCGCTCAAATCTCAAAATACCAATCTGAGCTCATCCATCTATTTGAAAAGAATCATAAGATCTCTTTCATAAATCAAAAAATGATCTTCTTTTTGGTTAATATTTGCACTCCTAATTTCTTGGCATTCGTGCATAATCTGTGGATGAA
>NZ_JAMXXS010000066.1:0-5242 GCF_024129595.1 Acinetobacter lwoffii
GCGTTTGAATTCAGAATCTGAAAAACGATTTAATTTCTGATATCTCATGAAATTTATATTGAGGTGGTTTTTACTTTCGCAAGAGGTCTATTGGAAAACTAATAGCAATTTTGCAAAAAGAAATAATTGCAACAAAAGTCGACGTAATTAATGATGCTTTAAAAGTGATTGGATCAAAGTTAAACGTAGATGGAGAAGAAAGATTAAAAGATTTTAAGGAATTTGATGATTCAATTAATGAAAAAATAGAAGATTTTTTCCCCGGATTAAAGCTGAATATTGATATTCCAACACCTGATATTGCAGATCTGTTTAAGCAGGGAAAAATTAAAGTTACGGAAGAGGGCAATCAGAAGAAAACTGATTTTACTGATATGGGGCATGGTGCTCAAAGAGCTATTCAAATGACTTTAATTAGGCATTTAGCAGAAATTACAAAAGATGTTTCTAAAGAGGGAAAAACGAATTTACTCCTTATTGATGAACCAGAATTATTCTTGCATCCGCAAGCTATTGAATTATTACGAGCATCTTTAAAAAGTCTTTCAAAGAAAGGTTATCAAGTCATATTTACAACACATTCACCATTTATGATCGAACAAGACGATATTCCATATACGAATATTGTGCGTAAAAATGCTGAAGGAACACGAGTTGAAGTCAGATTAAAAGAAGCTATTACTAAGATTTTAGACACTCATGATGCACAAGCGCGACTACTGTTTGAAACTTATAATTTAGGACAAATTTTATTTTCAGATACTGTACTTATTGCAGAAGGTGATACTGAAAAGCAAGTTTTACCGCCCTTAATTAAAAAAATTACAGGTAAAACATTAGGAGAGCTCAAGTTAGCTTTAGTAATAGCTAATGGTTCACAGAGTATTCCTGGAATGATAAATATTTTAAAAGAGATGAATATTCCTGCGAAAGCATTGGCTGATTTAGATTTTGCATTTTCAGCCCATAAGTTTAAGTTGATTGAAAAAGAACATAAATGTATAAAAACATGTCTAGATATTATTAATGAGATACAACCGACTCATGGTTTTAAACTTGAAGGAGGATATCCAACAAAAGGTGGCGGCTTTAAAGCTGCTGAAATTTATGAATTATTAGCACAGCAGCAAAAAGCAGATGAATTTATTACTGAATTAAGAGAACATTTCAAAGCACAGTCAATTTGGGTGTGGAAGTTAGGTGCAATTGAGCCCCATCTTTGCTTAGAAACTAAAAAAACTGGTGAATGGTATAAGTTTAAGCAAAATTTAAATGAAAAAAGTGTTGAAGAAGTAATAGCAGATCTAGTTCATATTCAAGATTTTACTACTTGGTGTTTACAAAAAATTTAATCATTATTCTTCATGAGTTGAAGTTTTGAGTAATAGAAAAATTGGTAACCAACACTTTATAAGGTTGTCAAATTTTTTATGAAAATATTGCTTCGCCCAATCGACACCATCATTTACAAAAATGGACAATAGACATTCATCACCAGAGGGTTATACTAGCTAGACCATTTCTAAAACCATGGAGAACAAAGATGGTTACTGCTGGCGAAAAACCCGGAACAGGCTTCTATTTTTGTGTTCAATGCGGACACCGCACCTACTTAGAAATTGGTACTGATCGTTTACCACCGTGTACCAAATGCCAAGGCAATCAATTTAACAATAAGAATGCCTAAGCAAAACAACTCAAACAGTTATCCTCTGTTTTGAACGAAAGCCCTATTACTCAATAGGGCTTTTTGCTATCTAAACTTCGCTATTTATGATTTAAATTTGTTTGAAAATTGATCAATAAAACCCCATCTAAAACCCTGGATTCATCGTGTTTAGGGCAGCTCAATTGCAACATTATCTTGATCTTAATCATGACTCAGGTGTTGCCAATTACGAGATTGGTAACGAGTTTATTCGAGTTCAATTTAAGAAAACCTCGAAAGTTTATACTTATAGCTATAGCAGTGCCGGTTATCAGCATGTCGAAAACATGAAACAGCTTGCTCAATATGGCGATGGCTTGAATGCCTATATCAATCATCATACCCGACAGCTATTTGTACGATAAAACTGGTCTGCTTCTTGCTTCAGTGAAAGTCCTAGAAGGCAAATGTTTTCTAAAGAGGAAATATCTGCCTAGAAATAGTGCACGTGCATATATTAAAAAGAGGGCTATCACCTATGGATATTCAACAGCACGCACCAGAGTCAGGAAAATTAGAAAAAAAAGCCCATTTCTATTCTGCATGGCCGCTCATCTTGATTCTTTTTGGGGGCGCGATTGGCTCGGTTTACGCTGTAATCGCTTATTTGCTTAATTTGAAAATTTATAGTTCTGAGTTGACTAGAATTAATAAGGTACTGGCTAATCTTCTGTGCGGGATGTCCGCGATTAGTGCCTGGTGGTTTAGTGCGCAATGGATTCAGGGAACATTCTTTCAATAAAACAGCAATCCTGTCCTGAATATAAATTGCAATAAAGTCTCATTTTGGCGAATAAAAAAGCATAAAAAATTGGAAATGGAATTTATTTCTCTATATGTGGGTTAATAATGAAATAAATTTTCAGATTTAATGCAAATTAAAAAAACATAGGAAATTAATCCCGTCCATCTTTGCCTAATATAGCTTTCAAGGGTGTGATGGGATCGGAAAGAGTAGCATGCTGTGAGCGGCGCAAAACGCGAGTGCAGTACGAACCCAAAAGGTCTCGATTCGGCTTAGGACGCTATAGACCAAAAGTTTATAGGCTATAAGATCAGGTCTTACAAAGAATGATAGTTGAAGTAAACCATTGCGAGTTTTCCCAACACCCTAAAAAATTCTCCAGCAATATACGTAGAATTAAAAATTAAAATAAATATAAATCATAAATTTAAGAAAACTATTTATCCAAGCAGGATACAAATCCATCCTTCATTTATCAGCATGATCTGTTATTTTAAAAACATCAGCTGCCCCTTAGGGGAATCCTCATGAATCTCGATATCTGGTGCCGTTTTTTACTGTTTTGCACACTCATTAATTATGTCATTCTCATGATCTGGTTCATGGTCTTTATTTTTGCTCGAAACTGGATGAAGCAGGTGCATGGAAAATGGTTTCGGCTGTCAGATGCCAGTTTCGATGTGATTCATTATTCAGGGATGGCGCTCTATAAAATTGGGATTCTGCTATTTAACCTGACGCCGTTAATTGCAATCTATCTGATAAATCAAGGTTAAGTACGATGTTGTGATTGAATCTTCGAGTGATAAAAATAACATTGAATTAGTATCATTTTATCGCTACTTGATAGCGTGGCAGGATCAATAAGAACGAAAAAAGATTTCAAAGGAGTTGAAGGATGAATCAATTCAAACCGGCCCTGATTTTAGGCGCCTTGATCGGCTTGGGAATGATTATTACAGGATGGATTCTGGGCAATAGCGCGCTGAAAATTAAACAGTATGAACGTATAGTTTCGGTCAAAGGCTTGTCGGAACGCGAAGTCAAAGCCGATGTGGCGGTATGGCCAATCCGCTTTAATGCCGGCAGTCAGGATTTGGCCGAATTGTACGATACCATGCAAACCAATACCCAGGAAATTCAGACCTTCTTAAAAAATGAAGGATTTAGCACGGAAGAAATTACCAGTGCTTCACCGAGTATCACCGATAAATACGCCCAGCAATATGGCGGGGATGCCAATGTCGCGCTACGTTACACCGCCAGCCAGACCATTACAGTCTATACCCATAAAATAGATGCAGTGCGTGCGGCACAAAGTCGTCTGGTGGCCTTGGGCAGAAAAGGCATTGCCTTTGCAGGGGATGATTCGGGACAAAGAACGGAATATTTATTTACCAAGCTGAATGACATCAAGCCGGCGATGATTGAACAAGCCACCGAAAATGCCCGAAGTGTGGCGGAAAAATTTGCTGCCGATTCAAAAAGCAGTCTCGGCAAAATCAAGTCTGCCAATCAGGGGTTGTTTAGTATTGAAGATCGCGACAGCAATACCCCGTATTTGAAGAAAGTGCGTGTAGTCTCGACGGTCGATTATTATCTGGCAGATTAAGCTGAGCTGGTCAAGCACGGTAATTGACAGCCCAGAAGCCGCTTGTTATTTTGCGCGCATTGTTCCAGATGCTGTACCCTTAAAATGCCCATTAACCATGACTTTGTCTATTGTCCACCGCAAGAACCGTTGCATATCGTTTATGAAGATGATGATCTGGTGGTGATTGAAAAGCCGGCAGGATTATTGTCGGTTCCAGGGCGTTTACCTGAGCATCATGACAGTGCCTATTTGCGTGTGCTGGATAAATATCCGCAGGCCAAAATTACCCATCGTCTGGATATGGCCACCTCCGGTATTTTGATGTTTGCCAAACACCGCGATGCAGAAGTGGCAGTGAGTAAAATGTTTCAGGCACGCACGGTACTTAAAAATTATGTCGCGCTGGTACAAGGCAAACTTGAGGGTGAGGGCAGCGTCGAAGTGCCTTTAATTACCGACTGGGAAAACCGTCCGCGTCAGATGGTGCATTTTGAACTGGGCAAGGCCGCCAAAACCTTGTATCAGGCTTTAGAATATCTACCCCAGCAAGACATTAGTCGGGTGTTGTTGACCCCCATTACCGGCCGTTCCCATCAGCTACGCGTGCATATGCTGCATATCGGTCATCCCATTACTGGCGATAAAATTTATCATCCTGAACCCCAGCGCAGTCCTTTAAATCGTATGGCCTTGCATGCCAGTTATCTGGCTTTTACCCAGCCTTTGAGTGGTGTCACGGTCGAAATTAAGGCAGCCATACCGTTCTAATTTGATTCTGCTTAATAGTTAGATTCAACCGGACACATGCTTTTTAAGCTCATAAATATAATGAGGTTCAAGCCCTTAAACTGGGCAACCCGAATAAAAAGTGTGAGAATTTATTTCGATAGTAGCTTGGAGATGAGTAGCTTTACAAGCATGTTCAAATGAAATTTTCTACTGATCCATTGCCTGATCGGTTGTCACTACCGCACATAAATTTTTAATGTTCGGTTTATCTCTTGATGATGAGCCTAGAGAATTTTTATTCTTTTATCTCCCACTATAGGCCTGATGCCTTTATTTTTATGGTTTTTTAATTTTCCTTTCATTATTTTTAAACTTGGCGGATTCAAGCGGCAAGTGCAACAGTATAAAAACCAGCCATAACATCACTGGGCGTATACCATCCCAGTGTCTTTCTGGGGCGATTATT
>NZ_JAMXXS010000067.1:0-5152 GCF_024129595.1 Acinetobacter lwoffii
GCTCTTTCTCTGATTTCAGGGGTATATTTTAATTTTGTCATCGGGATAGTCTCTCAGAATATTGACTCTCCGACAAACCCGGTACGGTTCAGTTTCTAGGTGAAGGTGAGTGGAAACGTAAGAAACATGGACCTGAATATCGTCGCCAATGGCGTAAGCTTCATATTGGCATCGATGCTGAAACCTTGCAAATACGTGCAGTACAGCTTACCACAAATAATGTGAGCGATTCGCAAGTACTCGGTGATTTACTTGCTCAAATTCCCTTAGATGAACGAATTGATTCGGTCTATACCGATGGTGCTTATGACACGAAGCACTGCAGACAAGTCATTCTAGATCGAGATGCACATGCGGTCATTCCGCCAAGAAAAAATGCAAACCCATGGAAAGATCAGAAATTGAGATCTTTAGAGCGGAATGAGTTACTGAAAACAGTTAAACGTTTAGGAAGAACGCTTTGGAAAAAATGGTCTGGTTATCATCGTCGAAGTTTAGTTGAAACCAAGATGCATTGCATCAAACTATTAGGTGATAAATTAACAGCAAGGAGTTTTTCTAGTCAGGTGAATGAGATTCATGCACGCATAGCCGTATTGAACAAATTTACAGAATTAGGTCGTCCTCATACCCAAGTTGTCACTTGAATTCTGTTCAAATGAGCAGAGTGTTGTCTTTTAAATCTTTGTGCAACAAAGCCCTTTAAAATTACATTTAGCATAAAATCTCTTATGAGAAGTCCAATATTAAATTAATCCCTTCACAAGGAAGAAGCTTGCTACAATGACCAATAAAACTGCAAAGCATTTCTTTAACATTGCTGGCGATAAAGCATGTGCCGCCTTCGCACCAAACTTAGCCGTAATGAAACTCATGATGCTAATGCCAATAAATGCATAAATATGCACGTAACCAATGGTATTAGATACATTAATCTCAGCATTTATACCAAAAATAATAAAACCTAATGCACCAGCGACAGCAATGGGGAATCCACATGCCGCAGATGTTCCAACCGCCTTCTGCATGACCACACCATAGCGATTCAGGTACGGAACCGTCAGACTTCCACCACCTATTCCAAAAATTGCTGATGCAATCCCAATGACACTACCAGCAGCAACTTGTTGACCTGACGACGGTAAAGTTTGCGTTGAATTAATTGCTGTTTTAGCATCTGTAAGCATCGTATATGCGACCCAAATCAGAAATAAGCCAACAATGATTTGTAGATGTAACCCTGATATCAAACCAGCAATACCTGCCCCAAAAAAACAACCAATCGCCATTGGTGGAGCTAGATTTTTAAATACAGGCCATAGCACAGCGCCATTTTTATGATGTGCCATTAATGAGCTGATTGAAGTGACAACGATTGTTGCTAAAGATGTACCTAATGCGAGATGCATAACAACATCAGGGTCATAACCCATTTGAGTAAAGACAATAAAAAGCAGTGGTACAATAATCGTACCACCGCCGACACCAAACAGCCCTGCTGCAAAACCAGCAAAAGCGCCGATGACTAAAAAGGTTATAAGTTCCACAATAGACTAACTTTTAAAAAGATGAAGGAATTAAGGCATTGGGTTAAACGTGTTCCAATTGACCCACTTGATGATAAGCACGATTAAAGTACACCAAGCTTTCTTCTTGATCGCTTTGCTTTACTGCAAGTACACGGCATAAAAAAATACTATGTGTACCGACTTGTTGAATGTTCTCAATCTGACAATCAAAACTGACTAATGCATCTTCCAAAATCGGCGAGCTTGTTTCTAACGTGCTCCAATCACCTAGTTTGAAACGATCTTCTGAGCTAAACTTACTTGAAGCAAATGCGTTAGAAATTTGCTCATGCTGTGTACTCAGCACATTGACCGCCAAGACTTTATTTTCAAAAAAATAGGCATGTGAACGGGAGGATTGATTCATACAGACTAATAACGTTGGCGGTGTATCCGTCACGCTACATACGGCAGATGCAGTAAATCCATGCATACCTGTTTCACCCGAAGTCGTAATAACATTCACTGCTGTGGTGAGTAAAGACATTGCATTTCTAAAGTCTGTTGCTTCAATCATCTCTTTCATCTCAAATGTACATATCACGTGCTCGTGCATAAAGCTGGACAAATGACCTTGCGATGATTTGTTCTGCTTCGCACGAGACTACGTTTGATTAAGCTTCTAGCTCTTTACGAACAATGGCAGCACCTGCGCTTAAAGCTTCAAGTTTGCCACGTGCCACTTGGCGAGATAGCGGTGTCATACCACAGTTAGTTGAAGGATACAGTTTATCTGCATCAACAAATTGCAATGCTTTGCGTAGCGTATTTGCTACTTCCTCTGCAGTTTCCACTTGAGTGGTTGCCACATCAATTGCACCCACCATCACTTTCTTACCACGGATCAATTCGATTAAATCCATTGGTACACGTGAGTTTTGGCATTCAAGTGAAATAATATCGAGCTTAGATTGTTGTAGTTTCGGGAATGACTCTTCGTATTGACGCCATTCATTACCTAAAGTTTGTTTCCAATCTGTATTGGCTTTAATGCCGTAACCATAGCAAATATGAACTGCAGTTTCACATTTTAGACCTTCAAGTGCACGTTCTAAGGTTGGTACACCCCAGTCATTCACTTCATCAAAGAATACGTTAAACGCAGGTTCATCAAATTGAATAATGTCTACGCCTGCTGCTTCAAGTTCTAAAGCTTCTTGGTTCAAAATTTTGGCAAATTCCCAAGCCAGTTTTTCACGGCTCTTGTAGTGTCCGTCAAAAAGTGTATCAATCATGGTCATTGGACCAGGCAACGCCCATTTAATTGGCTGACTGGTTTGGCTGCGTAAAAATTTCGCATCGTCTACAAACACTGCTTTTTTACGAGAAACTTCACCCACAACTGAAGGTACACTTGCATCATAACGATTACGAATACGCATGGTTTCACGCTTTTCGAAATCTACACCTTCAAGATGTTCAATAAACGTGGTTACAAAGTGCTGACGGGTTTGCTCACCATCACTCACGATATCGATACCTGCAGTGACTTGCTCATGTAATGATAATTTCAAAGCATCACGTTTAGCTTCTAATAATTCTTCGCCTTCAAGCTTCCATGCAGACCATAATTTTTCAGGTTCAGCTAACCAAGACGGTTTTGGCAAGCTACCCGCAGTTGAAGTTGGGAGTAAAAGTTTCGGTTGTGTAAGCGCCATGTCTAATCTTCTTTCTCTAAAATTCGTCAGTCTGTGTGTCAATTCGATGTCTTAAGCAGCTGTTTCGACCTTAAAGTTTGCTGCCCATTCATTTAAAATATCTTGATATGGTTTGATGAAGTTTTCTTCTGTCCATTTACCTTGCTTAACCGCTAACTCACCACGTTCAACACGGTCATAAACGATACGTGTCAGTGAGTAATCGCCATAGCTCAAGCTTGGTTGATACTCCACACCTGCCGGAGAGTTGGTGTTGTAAATTTCAGGACGATAAATTTTTTGGAAGCTTTCCATGGTTGCAATCGCGCTGATCAATTCAAAATCAGTATAATCACGGACTAAGTCGCCAGCGAAATAGAATGCTAATGGTGCATTACCACCTTCTGGTTTGAAGTAACGTACACGTAAGCCCATTTTGGCGAAATATTCATCGGTACGTGAATATTCATCATTGGTATATTCCTCACCTAAAATAGGATGTACGTTTGCCGTACGGTAATAGGTTTTAGAGGTTGAAACACTTAAACAAATCACAGGTGGCTTGGTAAATTCTGCCTTAAATACATCTGAATTCACCAAATGTTGATACAATTTACCATGTAGATCTCCAAAATCTTCAGGTTTTTCACCTACACCACAACCCAATTGAGGCAATACTACGCTGAAGTCGTAATCACGCACATAAGATGAGAAGCTATTGCCGATCATGCCTTCAATACGCTCCCCTGTTTTATGGTCAATCACTACACTTTTCAGTGTTTCAATAAATGGGAAAGTTTGACCATTACCTTCGATATCAATTTCAGCAGAAATGATGTCAATCTCAAGTGAATAGCGATCACCTTTCGGGTTATCAACGGTTGCCAAGCTATTAAAACGGTTGTTGATCATCGCAAGGGTACGACGCAAGTTTTCTTCACGGCTTTCCCCACGTGCCAAATTGGCAAAGTTTGTGGTTAAACGTGTGCTTTCTGCTGGTGTATAATTCTCATCAAAACGGATACGTTTAATTGAACACTCAAATGCTGTACTCATGGAGATTGCCACCTAAAAATTTTATAAAAAGCTAAATTTCTGAATGGCTGTATTTAAACGTGAATAAGAAAGTGAGTAAAACGATATAAATTCAGCTTAAGATGAGAAATACTCATCTTAATAAATTAAAGATTCTGAGGATTTTTAGTTATTCAGTAAGTTAAGCGGCTATCTAAAATCTTTATCTGAAATTGATAATGTTTTTTGCAACTCTACCAAAGATAATAAATCTCCAACTATCAAGTTAACATAACGATCAGCTTCTTGCCTAGAAGTAATAATATCATGAGAACCTTTCTGAGCAGCTTTGAAAATAGCATCTAACCGCTCGCCCAAATATTTCATCTGTGAACCAACGATTTCCTCAAATCTTTTAGAGTCTGACTGCTCATCAACATATGCAATAATTCGATTTATATAATTATCCACACCTAATTTAATAATTTTAGTTTTACCATTGTCTAAATTAATAGTCTTATCCTCTCTAGCAGGATAAATCACATCAGCAGTATCTTGAAATATTTGCCTACAACTATGAACAGCATTTGACCAATCCTCTGAATTTTCGGACGTTAAATTTTCATAAACAGATGCAAATTTTTGCGCTGATAATGGTACTAAATCTCCAATTTTTCCGTCTACAAACTTTCTTGTTCTAGAAAAAATATCTGACGTAATTTTTGAATATTTTAGCTCATAATATTTATTAGACACATATTCGTATACAAAAGCTTGTCGTTTAATTAGAAATTGAGAGTTCGTGCTAATACCATCTCTTAAACTCTTTCTTTCTAAAAAATTACTAGGGCGTGTCCTCATTTGAAGAATTGGTTTTAAATACTTAAAATCCTCCTTTGAGTTATTTTTATTTCTATATTTTCAATGGCACGT
>NZ_JAMXXS010000068.1:0-4455 GCF_024129595.1 Acinetobacter lwoffii
TTTATACCGATGGAGCTTATGACACCAAGCAATGCCGTCAGGTCATTGCAGATCGGCAAGGGCATGCGGTGATTCCACCTAGAAAAAATGCAAAACCATGGAAAGATACAAAGAGTAGCTCGCTAGAACGAAATGAATTACTTCGAACAGTTAAACGTTTAGGCAGGACACTATGGAAAAAATGGTCAGGCTATCATCGGCGAAGTTGGTTGAAACTAAGATGCACTGCATTAAATTATTAGGAGATAAACTCAGCGCAAGGAGTTTTGATAGCCAAGTGAATGAAATTCATGCACGTGTAGCAGTCCTCAACAGATTTACGGAATCAGGTCGACCATTTACCCAAGTTACGCCTTAAATTTGGCTCAATTAGGGGCGCTTTGCATTTCAAATCTTTGTGCAACAAAGCCCTTTGAAAGCGTAAAACTTTCATTGAGAACAACAATGGGTATAGACAGGGACAGTACGAGTTGAGGTGAAACAATAATATTAGTTGTTTTTTAGTTGAACCTTTTTTTGTCAATCGAATTGTTTTTAGTTCAAACATGATGAAGTTTATGAATTAAAATTTAATTCAACATATCATATTTATCTAATTAAAGGATAGTACTTTAACTTATTGAAATCAGGTGAGTGCAAGGGATATATGAAGTTATTGTTTGGTATACTTCGCTTAACATAATCAATATTATACGAAATCAGTGTGTTAGAACCCATTTAAAGTGTCTATATTCTCACCAATAAAAATGTCTGGTTTATGATGGTTTTTATCACCATGGACTGGATATAAAATATAAATGCTGATCACTATGTCTGACAAAGAAATTCAACGTCTTGCAGAACTGCAAGACGTTCGAGATCATCATATTACCCAGATTCGTGCTGCTGAAATCCTGAATCTTTCCACCCGTCAAATTACCCGGTTACTGCAGAAATACAAAGTTCAAGGTCCAGCTGCATTAGCCCATACGGGTCGTGGCCAAACCAGCAATTCCAGGCTTTCTTAAGAACTCAGACTCAAGTGCCTCAATATTGTTTCTGATCAACTGCATGGTTTCGGACCAACCTTGGCGCATGAAAAGCTTATTCAACAGGAGTTATGGTTCATTCTGACCAAGGCAGTCAGTACTGTAGTCGTGCTTTTAGAGCACTATTATTGACGAATAACTGTATTCAAAGTATGTCACGCAGTCTTGCGCAGTACACTGCTCATGTTGGGACAATGCAGTGACTGAAAGCTTCTTTCATACATTGAAAGGTCATGTAATCCATGGCGTGTGTTTGCCACTCGAAAAGAAGCGAATGCTGTCTTGTTTGACTATATCGAGATTTATTACAATCGAATCAGAAGACATTCTGCAAATGGCTGGTTAAGTCCTGAAGCCTTTGAACAAAAATATTGTAAGAATTTAGAGGGATCGACTGTCCACAATACTGTCTAGGATCAGATAAAGGATTCTGCATCTGAAAAAGGCCTTTAGCTTAATTCTGAGCTTCGACTAATGACAAAATATAAGACTTCTACCTCTGAAAATTATAAAAAATCAATTGTTTTGATCTTTAAAGAATGAGGATATAGTATTTGTGAAATTACTTAGCTGCTTAAAACTTAATTCTAATTGGTTAATAGGTGAAAAATGAAATTAGCAGAAGCTCTCTTACTTCGAAGTGATCAACAAAAAAAAATTATTTCACTAAAACAACGTATCAATGCAAATGTATTGGTACAAGATGGTGATAAACCATCTGAAGATCCTAATGAACTATTAAAACAAGTATTTTCTTTAATTCAAGAATTTCAAAAATTAAGTTATGCAATTCATGAAACTAATGCTTTAACAAAATTAAATGATGGTCGTTCTCTACTTGCTTTATTGTCTTTGCGTGATGAATTTGTAGAACAGCACAAAACCCTAACTGCAGCAATAAGTAATACATCTCGTGAATCTGATCGTTATAGTACGCGGGAAATAAAGTGGCATAAAGTTATTCCAGTTTCATCATTACAAAAACAAGCTGATGATATTAGTCTTAAATTACGTGATTTAAATGTGTTAATTCAGTCGAATAATTGGAAAATTGATTTGATTGAAGCCTAATAGTCCTTTAGATATAATCAAGTTGAACATACTGGGCGAGTACAAGATCCCTTACTTCCACAACATAGGATTGTAAATAAAGTGTAGTGGCTTGCAAAGCAAGTGGATAAGCTTAAAATTTTAAGTACAAATCAATCCATCACTTGGCAGAACTCAAATCTTTGTGCAAACAAAGTTACACGTTACTTATAACTACCATGTACTGACAGTATGTTCACCTCAATTACTAAAAATAAAGAAATGAGCAAGCATCAGCTCAACTACATTTCTATTTTTAATTCGGTTCGGCTTTGTTGCATAACGAGCTGAAAAACAGATTTTGAAAACAGCAGATTCAAATCACAAGTGCGACACATTTGTAGTTAGTTGAAAAATTTAGGTGTATTCGTAGAATCATTAGACTTTTTCAACTCGCAATTGGAAAGCACGCAATGAAGAAATACACCCAACTCTCTCAAGATGAAAGTAAGCGTCCGCTGAGCCCCACTTTTTCTCACTCATGAATACCACGATAGTGTCCACTAAATTTTAAGTGGACACCTATTTATGGATTTAAAGACAGTTATAGACAGCACACCAATGCTAAAAAAGCCCCGTCGAACCTTCACGGCTGAATTTAAACATCAACTTATTCAGCAATGCCAGCAGCCAGATACATCAGTGGCTAAGGTCGCAATGCAACATCAGATCAATGCCAATCTGTTGCATAAATGGATTCGTCAGTCCAGATCAATGCCCCTGCATTAACCCCCCTCCATTCCACAGACTGACTTTCTTCCGGTCATGCTTCACCCGACTCCAGTCAAACAAGACGCACCTCCGCCACCTGTGCCGGAGAAGAATGCTGTCGCTCATATCAGGATTCCATTGCATAAGGAACAAAGTTCCGCAAGGGATCAGATGATCGAGATCGACTGGCCAGTGGAGTCAGTAACTGAATTACTGTTGCTGATCCAGGGTTTGACTCAATGATCCGTATTGATGAAATCTGGTTGTCTACCCAGCCCATGGACATGCGTGCGGGTATGGATACTGCCATGGCTAAGGTGTTGAGAGCCTTTGGCTCGATCAAACCGCATTGCGCTTACCTGTTCTGTAATAAACGTGGCCATCGCATGAAAGTGCTGGTGCATGATGGACGGGGATCTGGCTGTGTGCCCGGCGGCTGGAACAGGGAAAATTCCACTGGGCGCAGGTTCACCAGGGTGAAAGCATGGCGATCAGTCTGGAACAGTTACAGTCACTGATCCAGGGTTTGCATTGGCAGCGCATTGGTGGTGACGATGCTCTAAACCAGCTTGGTACATTCTGCTATTCTCCAAACGTTCTATTTCCTCTGCGTCATGACCTCAGGCATACTGCGGTCATTAAAATGCTGCCTGACTTAAGCCAACTGACCCATGAACAACTGCTGGAATTTACCAGACAGCTAGCGCTGCAGCATCAACAACTCGCAGAAGATAAACAACAATTAGATACCAAAGTTCAGCATCTTGAAGTATCAAATCAGCAATTGGATGCCAAAGTTCAACATCTTGAAGCATGCAACCAACATCTCTCTGTTCTCACTCAAAAATACGAGCATGAACTTGCGCTATTTAAACAGTATAAATTCGGTAGTAAAAATGAACATCTCACCGCAAAACAAATCCACCTATGGGACGAAGCGGTTGAAGAAGATATTGCTGCGGTTGACCTGGAACTGGAACGACTGAATGCAGATAAAATGAATACAGCTGCGCAGAAAAGCGAGTATGCACGACTCTAAAATCACCAAAGCGTTCGAATAAGTCTCGCCACGGGATACCTGAACGATAGCGCTTCAACAAATAGTCGGTTATCTTTGGCCGTTACTCCAACAGTACCCATTCGTCCAGGTAACAGATCTTTAACCTGTTCCCACTGATCATCTTTTAATGCATAGCGTTTAGTCATGAAAAAATTATGAGGACCGGTAAGATTTTCTCAAGCTAATTGATGACACGCCCTAAGAATAAAAAAATATTTATAAAAATAGACGTCTTGCGTTAGTCAAAATTTAAAATTTAAACAGCCAAAAGCTACATATTATAAGGTTTTAGCCAATTCAAAAATTAGGTAAAACGATACTTTCGCAAGAGGTCTAATCTATATTTTTTAGATTTAGCTATACAGAATTTATCATTCTGTATAGCATAGACTTTATACTCTATTAGTATCTAGAGTATAGTAAGAGTCAGACTGCTTAGCTAAAAGTTCAATAAACTGCGGAATTGCACTTGCACTTTGAACCGTACCGGGTTTGTCGGAGACTTTTTTATTTAAGTTAGGCCACCTGACCTAACGGGTTAATCTTATCATAGTACATTGCTTCAAA
>NZ_JAMXXS010000069.1:0-4347 GCF_024129595.1 Acinetobacter lwoffii
CTAAAAGATAAGAAATCAAAGAATATTGAATAAACCATTGCATAGAGATTCTTAAATTTCCCTAAAATTAACATAATACACGTTATACGAAGTTAAAAAATCGAGTCTAAAAACTTAATTTTTATGTATTTTTTTTAAATTAAAACCTAGGCCAGTGCCTAGGTTTTTTCATTTCGTATAACAGCCATTATGTTAAATAAAAGGCTTTATAAACTACTAATTTTAAAGTCTTCTAATGTTTTGCCTTTTTCATTTAATAAATTATGAACAAACTCAGGATCCAACTTGAGCATAAGATCAATAGCATCATGTATTTTCCAAAAATGTAGTTTAGGATGATCAATTATTTGAGTTAAATGATTTTTTATCAAAGGAATATATTCACTATATTTATACTTTTCAATTACCCAAAATACACCTGCGATATCAAATGGTTGAGTGTTAGATTTTTCGATAATTTTTTGTATAGGAGGGAATATTTTACTTCTAGCCTGCTCACTAAATCCTAAGTCAGCTTGGGTTGCCCAATAGCTGACAAAAGCGCGAAGTACATGCTGCAGTGTATCATCATAACCATGTAAACGATGATCTATATAACCGTCTAATTTATTCTCATTTAATAAATTTACTAATACATCAAAACCAGATGACTGTCCCCAATGAGTCAAAAGTTTTGCTGCTTCAAAGACAGTATTTTCATCAGAAGAATTTAATAAATTTATGACTTTTTCTATACGATCTTCAGGAATATCTTCTAGATCTAAATCGGTTGCATCACATGCGTAATCTGCATGAGTAGGAACGTCATGCAGTAATACAGAAATTTCTTTATTCATTAAGCCACTCATTAATAATTATCTTAAGATTTCCTAAAATTAACATAATACACCTTATACGAAATGCGTTATAATTATCCTTATAATTCAATGTGTTAACTGATACAAAAAAGCCGAAATCAGTTGAGTTCGGCTTTTTTGTTGAATACTACCGTTCCACGCTTAATCTTTAATCAATGTTCCACGATTTTGATTAGCTCAATTGAATAATCAGGATGCCTGGTCTTTTTCTTTTTGGCGTTCATCCAGCTCTTTCTTCAGCGCCTTTTTATCCTGGTACGATGCAATCAGCATGATCGGGATCAGCAGCGGGGCCACAATAATTCCCAGGGCAATGTCTTTCAGTTTCGGCATGATCTCTCTCTTGATTGCTCAGTCATGATCAAAAACAGCATTCAGTACACGGCCAAATAAGCCACGTTTTTTCTTTGTCTCATAATGTGTATTTGGTATGTGTCTTGGTGTTTCATCAGGATGTATTTCTAATGTTTCTTGAGATTTATTGATTTCAATATCTTTATTATTATCAATAGCTTCATTTGTTTCATTACTATTGTCGCATGGTGCATCATTGGATTGTTTCATTGGTGCATCATGAGATTTTTTTTCTTCAGACTCTTTATGCCCTAATAACAATTGAAAGCGGTCTATTTGGTCTAAATAGCGTTTCTCACGATCTTTATATGACTCAATCTCCTTTTTCATAAAATCAACAAGCTGACGTAAATCTGCATCATCCTTAGATTGATCAACTTCCTGTTTTTTTTCATGCTTTTTGATTGGCTCTCCAAAGCATCGGATGACTTCTGCAATATCAAAAAGACCATCAGCGCTTCGAGATATACGCCCTTCTTTTATGGCTCTATATAACGTAGAGCGACTGACGTTAAAGCGATTGGATACTTCACTTAGTGATAACTTAGCCATTTACTACGTCCTTTTTACTTGATGGCATATATCCCACTTTTTTTAGATACGGGTATAGTTCTTTTATTCGGTTAGGGTTTTGCAGCATCTCAGCAATACGAATAGCAAATTGCGGATAGCTTTCAGTTCCCTGGGAATACCGCCCCATTTCGGGTAGCTCTGAAAGCTTATTTGCAAACATGTGACGTTGTGCATCAGTCATTTGGGTAAAGAAATCTACCGTGTTTGGATCTCTTTCTGAAGGTATCGAATCAATTTTTTTATGCTTAAAAGTGAATGATAAGGCTGAGATAGATCTTCCTGTTTTGTACTGTTCATATTTTACATGTATATCAGTGAGCTCATTGATTTGCTTTATGGCTGGTTCTAAAACACGACTTTTAAAATTAACCATTTTTTGATATTCATTAATCTCAAGTCCTAATTTTTCTCTGAAGTCAGATAAAGAAATTACAGGGGTTTTTCCTACATTTCTCCAAGCAATTAGAAACTCATATAAACGAATAGCATATTTGCTAGTTAACTGGGCAACCTGTTTAAGTTGATAGCTCGTAAAGTGCTTTTCCAATCTTGTGATAAGAGGAACAACATCTGGTGCAAAGGTAACTTCTAATGTAGCAAGGTCATCAATATATGCAATTCGGCTAACCCAGCGGGATTTGACTACAATTTCTTTGTTTGTATCTTTATGAATTTCCTTAAAAGAGAACTTTCTTTCAAAAAGATTATTAACTGCATTTTTTAGAGCGTTATACGCTGCTTCTTTGGTGACATCAAAGCGAGAAGCATAATCAGAAGCATGAATCTCTAATTTACTGTCAGATGAGATCCCTTGGCCTGTTTCTCTTGCTCTTATTATTGATAAAAGGATAAGCCGTTGCTCGGTTACTTCGAGATTATAACTGGCATTAATTAAGGCATTATCTTTTACTACTAAGTCATTTTTCATAAGACTACATAGGTTATAAGTGTTATTAAGACTACATTAGCATTCGATGTAATCAAATGCAAAGAAATTGTAGTCTTATGACAAAGAAATTGTAGTCTTATGACAAAGAAATTGTAGTCTTATGACAAAGAAATTGTAGTCTTATAAGCCTTGAAAGCCTTGCAAGAAAGGGCTTTCAGCATCTCTAAAAGCATTTAAAAACTTTAAAATAATTAAAAGCACAGGGAATGAAAAATTGCCCTTGGTTTTCGCTACGCTCAAACTCTATTGAATCTCGCTTTCGCTCGATTCGTTGGGGCAATTTTTGGCTCAATCCTAGAAATGATTTAAATATTGTTAAGAGCAAAGTCAAAACAATAAGAACAAATGGATTCGCTTCGCTCATAGAGCTTTTTTGCTCGCTTCGCTCGATTCAGGATCAAATTTTCATATGTAATTAAAAAGTTTTTAGATTCTAATATTTAAAAGACTGTTTTTCAGAGAGTCTAAGCGCGAATTTCAGCGATTTCACTCGTAGACACTCGTTCTGTACCTTTCACTGTGAATTGGAGCTTAAATCGCAAATGAGTGCATTTAGAAGCTAAGTTTTATAGGGATTAGATAAAGTTTTTACCTTTTGTATGGGGGCCATATATGCATTTTCAGGATCTTTTCTTTTGATTGAAGAACGTATCTTTTAACTTGGTGACGTCCAGCTATGATTTGTTTCTACTTCATCATAGATTTTCAATAATTAGGATTATCTAAGATTTTTTAGGAATTTTTGAGAATTTTTAGGAATTTCTAGGAATATTTGAGAATTTCTAAGAATTTCTAAGAATTTCTAAGAATACGTGGAATTTAGAGTTTTGGGCCTGTTTGGATAGTCGATTTCTAGGAATTTTTAAGAATTTTTAAGAAAGTACTTAAGGGTAAAGTCGGCAAGATGTGTAATGTTATATAACATGGCAAGCCTTGGTTATATAAATTACCCTACTTATTCGCTTTCAGCTCAACGTGGCATCTTGTCCTGCGGAGCTTTTGGCATAGCCAAAATGTACTGGAAATCAAAAAAATGACTGAACAGAAAAAGCCAAAACGGATACGCCAAAAAGTAATTCAAGTTGTGGTAACTGAAGCTGAAAAAAAGCAAATTGAAGAAAATGCTGCTCAGGGAAATTTATCAGCTTCTCAATATTTGCGTGATCTTGGTTTGGGCTACCAGCCTAAAAGCCTGACGGATGTAAAAACAATCCAGGAGATCCGTAGCCTAAAAGCAGATATGAATAAAGTGGGAGGGCTACTGAAAAACTTAATGAATGGAGAGCTAAGTGATCCGAAAGAGATCCGATCTAAAGTAAACGGGCTGCTGCTGGATTTTTCCAGGAACCAAAATTCAATTGATTTATTCATTTCTAAAGTCAGATCCGCGATCAAGTTTTAAAAAAGTGTAAGGTGTGTGACCTTGTATAGGGGCGTTAGCCTGATGATGTAAGCCCCAAGTAGAACTGTTCTCGATAAATAATGAGCTAATTAACAGTACATATTCGGCTCACAATATGAGCCGAATTTGTGCTATATTTAACTCATCTTAGATTTTAGATGAGAGAGATTGAAAATGCAGAAATGGATTTGGCAAGCAGAAAACTGGACAAA
>NZ_JAMXXS010000070.1:0-3713 GCF_024129595.1 Acinetobacter lwoffii
TGGTTGTGCGGTAGATTTTGTGTGTAGGCTTCTTCATTTGAAAATTATATCGCTGAAAAAGCCTTTACAGATAGGTTTGTGCAACAAAGCCCTTAGTTGAAAAAAATTTTAGATTTCATGCTCACACACCACCTAAAACAAAAAATATCTGATTGATTTTACAGGCTTTTAATTTAAGGTTTTATTCTACCCACTCGCAATATCAATGTTTAGTATCACGACTCACTAACTCATTAACTAAATATGGAGCAGTACGGCTATCTTGATTTTCTGTTATTTGTTTTGGTGTTCCTGCCACAACAATATTCCCACCAGCATTTCCAGCACCTGGTCCCACATCAATCACCCAATCTGCTTGTGCAACGGCACGCATATCATGCTCAATCATAACCACGGTATTACCCGCATCGACTAATCGCTGCAATTGAACTAACAATCGATCTACATCTGATGGATGCAAACCTGTAGTTGGCTCATCAAGTATATACAGTGTATTTCCACGCTGATTGCGTTGCAGCTCGGTCGCCAATTTAATACGTTGCGCTTCTCCACCAGATAGTTCAGTCGCTGGTTGCCCTAAACGTAAATAACCAAGGCCAATTTCCTTTAATAATTGTAGTGAACGAGCAATCGAGACCTCTCCATCAAAAAAATCACGTGCTTCATTGACGGTCATTCCTAATACTTCAGCAATATTACGTCCATTCCAGCGAATTTTCAGAGTGTCATCATTATATCGAGCACCATGACATGTCGGACAAGGGGCATATACACTTGGCATAAACAATAATTCTACACTGACAAAGCCTTCACCTTCACAAGTTTCACATCGCCCTTTAGCCACATTAAACGAAAAACGTCCAGCATCATAATGAGCTTGGCGAGCTTCAGGAGTCCCAGCAAATAACTTTCTAACATGATCAAATAAACCCGTATAAGTTGCCAGATTAGAACGTGGAGTACGGCCAATTGGTTTTTGATCAACCTGTACCAGACGCTGTATAGCCTCCACATCACCAGCCAGAGAACCCTGTGTAACCTCGGTAACCAACATTCCTTCATTTAAAGGATTATTTTCATTATTGTTTTCAGTTTCAGATTCATTGCCTAAATATGAAAGTACTAACTCGGGTAAAGCTTGAGAAACGAGACTAGATTTACCTGAACCTGAAATACCTGTAACTGCTGTAAGTACACCAAGAGGTATACGAGCATCAATATTATGCAGGTTATGTCGGTAAATATTGTTAAGTTCAAGCCAACCAGAGGGTGTACGTCCATAACTTTGCGTAACTGGGATTTTATTAAATAAATAACTTGCAGTACGTGAAGCTGAAATCTCACTTAAACCCTGAGGTACTCCACTATATAAAATATTACCACCTTGCTCTCCTGCATCTGGTCCAACATCCACTAACCATTGAGCACGACGCATGAGCTCTAAATCATGCTCTACAACAAATACGGAGTTTCCAGCGTCTCTTAATTTATCGAGAGAATCATATAATGACTGACTATCTGAAGGATGTAATCCAGCAGACGGTTCATCCAGTACATAAACTACACCAAATAGCATAGAACTTAATTGTGTTGCTAAACGCAAACGTTGTAACTCTCCCGCTGAAAGAGTCGGTGTGGCTCTATCTAATGTTAGATAACCAAGACCTAACTGGCGTAATTGATTTAAACGCCCCACCACACCATTTGCTAAACGCTGGGCAGCAATTTTCTTTTCATCTGAAAGTGCTGACGTACGTCTTACATCTGGAGATACAGAATGCACTGCTCTACCTGTTGTTGCTCGTTCGGATCTATCAAGTTGGGTTACTTTATTATTAGTCTTTTCTCCAGCATCATGAGCGTCGAAATTGCCAAGAACAATGGGCTCAAGCAGGCAAGTTAACTTATCCAAAGAAAGTTGCATAAACTCACCAATATCTACTCCAGCAAAGGTAATAGATAAGGCTTCTGGTTTAAGGCGTTTACCATGACAGGAAGGGCATATTTTTCCTTCCATAAAACGTGAAACACGTTTTTTCATCAACGTACTTTGGGTATTAGCAAAAGTATGAAGGACATAGCGACGAGCACCAGTGAAAGTGCCCATATAGCTGGGTTCTAGTTTACGTTTAAGTGCAGATTGAGTCTCAGCGGGGCTTAAACCAGCATAGACAGGAACTGTTGGGGTTTCTTCAGTAAATAAAATCCAGTCTCTATCCGATTGCGGTAAATCTTTCCATGGTCGATCAACATCATACCCTAGGGTTACTAGGATATCGCGTAAGTTTTGCCCGTGCCAAGCAGGTGGCCATGATGCGATAGCTCTCTCACGAATACTGAGTGTTGGGTCAGGAACCATTGTCGATTCTGTAACTTCATAAATGTGACCTAAACCATGACAGGTAGGACAAGCACCTTGAAGAGTGTTCGGTGAAAAGTCCTCGGCATATAACATTGGCTGATCGGCAGGATATGCACCAGCACGCGAATAAATCATTCGCACGAGACTTGATAAAGTTGTTACACTTCCAACAGAAGAACGGGTATTACTTGCACCACGTTGTTGTTGCAATGCTACTGCTGGTGGTAGACCATCAATAGCATCAACATCTGGTACTCCGGCCTGATCTATTAAGCGTCTTGCATAAGGTGCAACAGATTCGAAATATCTTCTTTGTGCTTCAGCAAAAATAGTTCCAAAAGCAAGTGATGATTTTCCTGAACCCGATACACCTGAGAAAACAACAAGTGCATTTCTTGGGATAGAAACATCTACATCCTTAAGGTTATGCTCACGTGCACCTCGAACTTCAATACAATTATTAGATAAAGTAATGTTATTGTGTTCACCAAAAGAATGTATTTTCATGTTTCTACGAGCCTGTAAATTATTTTGTGTAAGTCTTATTTTTTATAAATGATCTTTTAATCGATCATCGAACTGAATCGTAAACCAATTCATTGCTAAACGCCAATTTTGAATTGGCATGGTCCATTTTTTAGCAGCATTTGAAGTTGCTAAATAAATGACCTTTTTCACTGAATCATCAGAAGAGAAGATCTTTCTCTTTTTAGTTGAATGGCGGATCACGCTATTCAATGATTCAATTGCATTTGTTGTATAAATCGCATGACGTATTTCAGCAGGATAGCTAAAGATCGTTCGGATATTTTTCCAATTTGCCCGCCAGGATTCTCCAATTTTTGGATACTGAACCGTACCGGGTTTGTCGGAGACCAACTTTCCTGCGATGAGAAGCGCATCGCTTCGCAAGGGAACATCGAGCAAAACGAGATCTACATGATTTTCATCATGCTAAGCAAATCAAACGAATTTGGAAAGAAAGTTCGGGCCGGTATGGCGTTCGTAAAGTCTGGCAACAACTGCAACGAGAAGTTATGTTATTGCGCGCTATACAGTTCTCGATTGATGCAAAATCTTGAAATACAAGGTGTATGGCGTGGTAAGAATACAGATATGGTGCTTGATGCGCTGAGTTATGTGTCGTCTTTTGAGCTTGAAGCAATGTACGATTATAAGATTAACCCGTTAGGTCAGGTGGCCTAACTTAAATAAAAGTCTCCGACAAACCCGGTACGGTTCATTGCAGATCGGCAAGGGCATGCGGTGATTCCACCTAGAAAAAATGCGAAACCATGGAAAGATACAAAGAGTAGCTCGCTAGAGCGAAATGAATTACTTCGAACAGTTA
>NZ_JAMXXS010000071.1:0-3702 GCF_024129595.1 Acinetobacter lwoffii
TCCTCGGTTGATAACCGGACAAAGAAAAAATCTATGATTTTTCTCTTTGGGCGGTTTTCGGGGGTGTCGGGGGTGAAGCCCCTGATCCCAGTAGCACAAAAGGGACGAAGTCCCCTTTGTGTATGCTGGCTTATAATCACAATAGCATGTTGATTACAGGCCGACAAGATTCGCTAGAATGTTGGCTGCATGTGATCAAAGGCTATCTGTGATTAGGTTGGTATTGGATGAGTCGTTACAAGATTATGGACAATCGCAAGCGACCGCCTTTTCTGATCTATGCACAAACACTATGCATAACTCCGCATAAATCGCAGATTTATACGTTGAGTTACACACAGGTTTGATGCACAGGAAAAGTCTTTGCCCACAACCATTGTTAACTCCTTTCAGTAATAGTTTTTTTAAAATAATTATTCTTAATATATAAAAAGCAAATGCGCTCAACTTCTCAACTCGCCCCCAAAGCGTCGGGCAAGCCCTTTGGCTTTGGTGAACGGTTGAGAGAGTTTCGGCAATACTCACCCTAAGGGCGGTTATTTAAAAAAATAACACATCCCCTAAGTATTGCCGATTTACCTGTATATATTTGGCTTCGGAGCCACGTATATCGGTCGTATCCGCACATAGCTTTGCTGACTATGCAGACAAGGACTCAAAGTCTTGCACTTCGCTCCACACGCTCCCTGTCGTTACATTGCCTGTATCTCTGCGAGGGTTTCCCCAACGTACAACTTAACAAGTCCTATGCAACTACTCCTAACGCTCCGCCTATGTGAAGTTCCCCTGTAAGCGGTTTAGCCTTTCGACTATAGCTACAATACGCCAGTGACACTTATTCCTACCACACGTACTGCATGCCGACCGTAAAACGGACACGCAGAAGCGGGCAAAGCTCGATCTAGAATACTTATTTGATGATTTAAAACACGAATTAACGAAGACTTATCATTTTGAGGCTTGATATAAACACTGTTTATTGTAAAAATAGAGTTCAGGTACAAGCCTTAGTGTGAAATCATAACGGTCGCCAAACCTTATGATCTTCGTTACTTGATGTTCAAGCATCAAATAACTGCGTACCGCTGAATATAATGCGAAAGGCTGTTAAGTTTCAATACTTAACAGCCTTTTTCTTTTAGAATTTTGTTCTTATGTATGAGCTTAATCTTTTACTCTATTAAGATACTGCAAATTAAATGGCTTCGAGATAAAGCTATATATTGCAAAAACTGCCCCAAAAAAAATAAAAAGTACTATTATCCCAGCGGATTGATCAACCATTTCCGATGGTCGAAGGTCATATACCGATGCAATAATTAAGCTATTAATAAAACTTACAATAGGAAGACCAATTAATAGAGTTATTAATAGTTTTACTGTTGTTTTACTTTTTCCATACTTACTCATGAGTATGATAAAAATTATTAAAAAAGCAGGTGTAATCAAACCTATAAGAAAAAATGTAACTATTGAGAAATCAGCAGTATGAGTATTATTAACCTCTCTATAATACTGACTAAACTCAGCATAGCTTCCCAAAACAGCCATTACTGCTAGAACAGCCTGAATCTTTAAATATAAGAAAAACAAATCTAAAGCAGTCTTTTTTTTATAAAGCTCATGCTCTTGCTTTTCTTCATCCGACAAATATCTCCAAGTCGCCATTAAAACCCCAAAAAAATTAGATTAATTTATCAAAGTATACAGTTATTTAATTACTCTTATTGGTTAATACCGTATTCCATAACTGCGTTTTGGCTCATTCATTTTTTCAACTTGCTCACTTGCATTTCTAATACCTGTAATTGCTCGATCAAGACTTTGTTTTGTGTCTTGAAGTCTTGCACTTGAAAGCTCAAGTTGCTTACTTGCCGAGCTAATTTGTTCAAGCTCTCGTTTCGGGTCTGATCTGTTTCGCTGATACTCTCTAAAAGCTTCCTGAATGCTTCCCTGATGCTCTGATTGTCTTGCTTGGTACTCTCGAATATCTTGAGTAAATCGGCTTCCCTCTGCTGTTGGTGTATCTGTGCTTGTTCCAAGGCTTCGAGTAAGTGCTTTTCTAATTCGGTCATCAGTTAATACCCCATTGGAACCATTAGGCTGCCATTCTGCCAAGTCGGTGCGTTCTTGTTCACCAAAATGCATAAGCGTTTGCGATCTTTGTTGTCGATGCAGTCTTTCAGCTTGATATTGCCCCCCTTGTTCGCTAAGTCCTGTATAGCTAGGTTCTGTTGGGCGATTATCTCTGCGTTCTTGCCGATTTTGTAGCTCTGATAAGCTAGGATGCCCCACATCACTAAAAGGGCTGTTATCACGGCTATGGCTACGATACTCCAAGTTTTTAACATAGTCGGCAGTAACCGTCTGTTCTGCTCTTGGATAGCGGAGTTCATTGCTTTCGCGTTTTCTTCTAACAAGTCGGTCAAGCGTTGCTCGTGCTTCTTGAACTCTGTCGCTACGACTTGCTCTGTATCTTTCGCTTGCTCGTTCGATGTCTGCTCGAAGTTCTTTGCCAAATCTAAAATCTTGCTCATAGATCATTCCTTTAAGACGAATATTTTTGCCCCCTTCAGGGTCTTTAATGCTGATTGTTTTTGGCGTAGTTCTCGCAATCTCAAAGCCTGCCGATTCAAGCGTTTTAATTACATCCTCACGGTTTTGGATACGTCCGCTTTCAGCAACGCTTAAAAGCCCATCTGTGATGATCTCTGACGCTTTTTGCTTATGCTTTGGCAGCGCATTAGGAGTACATAACTCACGCTTATTTAGAGGGTCATTAGGGTCGTGTAGTTTGTAATGATCGTTCACAAGGTCTTTCCATGCATTTAAACGTGGACGATCTGCTTTGTCGTAGTACGGCTGTAAGCGTTTACCGCTTTGAAGTTCCACATTTGCTACAACGAAATTCAGCTCTAGGCGGTCTTTATCTTGATGCTGCACCCATAGAATTGAATATTGATCTTTATCCATACCTGGCATCAATGCACGTTCAAAACTATCCATGATCTTTTGTTTTTGGTGTTCGTCTAAATCACGCTCTGCAAACGATAAAACACCCGATGTATATTTTTGAGCGAAGTTAGTGCTGTCAATCAATTGAATCATTTGTTCAGGATCACCGCGGTCTAGCCTTGCATCCTCCCGATCTCGGTCTTTACCAAGCAAATAATCCACGGGACCACGCCCCGAACCTGCACCACGACTATGTATTTTTATGATCATTGTGCAATCTCTGAAGCTCTCGCTCTATACCTGATAAAGCTGTGATTATTGCTATGCGGTCTATAGCTGAACTTGTTTTACTTTGCTGATTAACCAATCTAGCAATCTGATTTAGATTGTTTCCAATGCCTGCAAGTTGTCTTAATAGTTTTGGGTCTACTTCAATGACTTTACTTTGCTTAGTACGTTTTTCACTTAAACAAATTTCACGCATCCAACTCGCAAGGCTAGCTGTAGTACATCTGTCTAATAGGGCTTGATGTTCTTCGTCCGTTAAACGGATTTTGATTTCCTTTTGTCTTTTAACTATTTCTTTTTTGGTCATGCCTAAATCAGATCCTCGGTTGATAACCGGACAAAGAAAAAATCTATGATTTTTCTCTTTGGGCGGTTTTCGGGGGTGTCGGGGGTGAAGCCCCTGATCCCAGCATACACAAAGGGGACTTCGTCCCTTTTGTGCTACTGGGATCAGGGGCT
>NZ_JAMXXS010000072.1:0-3585 GCF_024129595.1 Acinetobacter lwoffii
TTGAAGCAATGTACTATGATAAGATTAACCCGTTAGGTCAGGTGGCCTAACTTAAATAAAAAAGTCTCCGACAAACCCGGTACGGTTCAAGACTATACATTTGGATTAACACGAGTAACCCATCTTGAAGTTCAAAAACTAAAGAAAATCCAATCTCGATCTGATAAACAAAAAATTGGTTCGATGTCCGATTTATATTATCTGTATAAACTTATGCATGAGATTCAAACTAATCTTGTGAGACGAAAGCCAAGATTGAAACCACTTACTCTTGAGCTTCCCAAGCAGCTTCAGAGGATCGAAGAACAACTATTCTCAAAAGACAAGGATATTGCTGAACAAGCTGTTTCCTCAATAAATGTACCTACACCAATTAATCAATTTGGTTCATTGGAGGTTTTTAAACATGGAAAAATTTGAGAATCGTTTTGAACAAATTCAATCTATTAACAATATTGTTATTACTTCTAATGAATTCATGACCGCTTTCACAGGTATACAAGATTGTGTAAAAAGAAGTATTTCATTTAGTGAGCCTGTTGGAAGTATGCTTCTTGCTGAAGGAGGTCTTGGAAAAACTACGCTCTGTAAAACGATCTTGAGTTTGATGCCTCGTACAGAAAAAATTGAGAAGGATCATAAGAAAAGCATCATCCCTGTATGCTATGTGGAAGTACCATCGCCTGCCACAGTTAAATCATTAGCAATAACGATGCTCAAAGAGCTTGGTGATCCTACTTATGAAAATGGATATGGCACTACTGAATACTTAACTAGCAGACTTATTTATTTACTCGCACAATGTGAAACCAAGCTTATATTCTTAGATGAATTCCACCATTTATTTGAGCGTAAACCGACATCTACAAGAATGAATCGGACTACAGGAAATTGGCTTAAAACGCTAGTAAACCGAACAGGGATTAGTTTTTGTTTAGTTGGTTTACCTGAGTTTGTCCCACTACTTCAGGTTGATAGCCAGATTGCACGTAGATTCCCATTCATCTACCACCTAAATCCATTAACTATTGATCCTTCAAATGGCGGGAGCATGTTTGCATTTCTTACTGAAGTTGCAAGAACACTCAATAAGCAAAATATCGCTTTCTCACCACCTCTAAATAGCCAGCTCGTAGGCATGCAAATTCAACTAGCAACAAAAGGCTATCACTCATACGTAATGAGCCTGATTAGAGAAAGTATCGCACATGCTTTACATGATAATAGGCAAGTAATAACTCCCCTTGATTTCAGTTATGCATGGAAATTAGGCATCACGCTCTACATTAGCAAACAAAATAAAAATCCATTTGAAATGAACATTTCACAAATCATTTCATTAATTTAATAGTCAGAATTATGAAAAATCCTCTTTTAATACAAGCAATACCTCATGAAGATGAGTCACCAATGAGTTTCTTGTTAAGAACAGCAGAACTCAATGCACATAGTTCAATTTTTAATTTAATAGGCAAAGAAAAGTATAAATCTATCATTCGTCAGTCTTTGAATTATCATATTTCTGATATGAAACGCTTCACTCAAGTCTTAGAAGCGTTAAATCTTGATAGTTCTTATAAATTTCTAGCTTTTGAAAGATCAAGGCCAACCAATAGATCTCCTATAATGATTGGAACAATTGAAGTCCCCCATGAATTATTAGAATTAGAAGGTTTACGCTACTGTCCCACTTGTCTTTCTGAAAAAGCATATCTTAGAAAAATATGGACATTAAAGCCTATACATGCATGTCCAATACATTCTTGTTTGTTAATTTATTGTTGTCCTCAATGTAAGAATTTTCTTCTCCCCAAAACAGGGGTTCTAAACTGTTCTCGCTGCGGTTTTAAATTAGATAAAGGACCTGTACAGAAAGTAAAATCAATGGAAAGTGTCTATTGGTTTCTTGACATACTGACTCATAGTTCAAATAAAGTTTTTTCAGATTTTGCATCATGCTGGAAAGCATTCAATTCTTTCTTAAAAGATGATAATTCCAATACAAATGAAAATATTTTTTTTAAAGTGTATGAATATTTTTCTGACCCAGAGACTTCTGCCATAAAATTAAGTGAAAATATTAACAATAGAAGTGAGAATTCTCATCCACGTATTCTATTGCTACCATTTCTAAAACAGAAAAAACTTTTCAACAAGCATATTAAAATTACCGAAAAGAATTCTTCAGAATATAGAATTAGTGAAAATAGTATTTCCAGAAATCTTAGAAATTATGAAATACAATTGATCTTAAATATTTCTCGATTTGAGCTTGAGAAATTGATAGAAAATGACTTTTTGAAGCTGGGACAGAAAGAACTCTATAAAGGAGATATTGCTAGCAGAGACATAGAACACTTCTTAATTGATACATATTCTCAGCCTGAATCTGCACTTCTCACTAGCATCGAAGCACCCGCAGACAATGATAGTATACAATTAAAGGATGTTGCTAAGTTGTTAGATATCAATTATGACATTGCTAGAAAACTAGCAAAAGTTGGATGGTTCAAATTAGAGAATACAAATGAAATACCGCAGACTTTCAAAAAATATTCAAAAGAAAAGGTGAATGAATTCAAAGAAAACTACATACTCGTTAGTCCACTAGCAACACAGCTAAAGGCATCTCCAACTAATCTAGTGGAAAAATTAGGGGCTTTAGGTATTACTCCTACTAATGGTCCACATATAGATTCAACTGCAATAAATATTTTTTTAAAGACTGATGTCCAAGATATAAAGCCAGATGACTTAATTATGATTAAAGGTTATCCGACTCGTTCTGGAAGGCAAAAAAATACCTTAAATCAAATATCGCATAGTAAGGATTATTACTCTTTAAAAAATGCTGCCGTACTCTTAGAAATCAGCCCCAATAAGGTTGCTGTACTTGTTCAAAAAGGAATTCTGATCAAAGATAAGAACAATCCTTTATCAGTTCAAATAGAAGCTAGCTCTCTATTAAGTCTGAAGAACAAACTCAATAGCGAAAATTATATTTCTTATGTAGATGCAGCAAAGCAATTAAATTGTCCCATGAACTGGATGAAAAAATATTGGTGCAATACTGGCTTCTTAAGCATTGAAGATTTAGTCTATTGGAAGCTCATTCCGCGAGAAGAACTCAGTGAAGTACTTAAATTGAAGGAAGTCTATATGACAGGTACTGAAGCTAGTGCATTACTAGGTATGCGTCATTCACATATCACAAACTTGCAAAAGCAAGGACTTATCAAAAACTATTACATGGGTAAAACTGATAAAAAAATTAGGCTATTTAAAAGAGATGACGTCATACGTATCAAAAATAAGCACTCTTAATTCCTTAAGAATTCTCATTTATCAGCGACTATATAATCTTCTAACAATTAAAAGTGATAAGCTCTTATAAGAAATTAACCAAATGATTTAGATGGAAATAATAGGTAAATTTCTTATAAAGTGTATTATATTAATTTTAGAAAATTTTCAAAATCAATAGATTTAAAATATCGCGGATTCAAATCCCAAGTGCGACACATTTGTAGTTAGTTGAAAAAGTTAGGTGTATTAGAATCATTAGACTTTTTCAACTCGCAATTG
>NZ_JAMXXS010000073.1:0-3340 GCF_024129595.1 Acinetobacter lwoffii
ACTCATTCAGAATCCGCCCAAATTGCGTGATCTGGCTATCTTGGCTCGATTTCTGATTCACTCGGAATACCGAGTGTTTATCGCTATAAAAGGCCAAAGGCTTGCCGTATTGTTCAATGTAGGCTCGGGTTGAAAGCATATAGTCAAAGGTCGTTTCCGCCTCACAAAAGCGCAAATGCAACAGCTTGCCAGTAGCATCATCGATATACACCAATAAACAGCACTTAGCAGCGCGTCCTTCAAACCAGTCATGATATGAGCCATCAATCTGGATCAGCTCACCGAAGCAATCACGGTTATAGCGTGGCTGGTATGGGCGTTTTAGACGTTTGGATCGCGGAATCCAAAGGTCATTTGCAGTCATCCAGCGCCGAAGCGTTTCTACCGGGATATTCAGGTCAAACATGCTGCTGAGCTTCTCATGCGCCAAGGTAGGTCCAAAGCCCAGCAGATGTTCAGAAATAATGGAAAGACATTGCGATTTTAATAAATCGTCATGGCGATGATGGCCCGGTTGACCACGACTGGCATGCGTCATGCCTGAAACACCATCTTGATTGAGCTTCTGCAATAACCGGGTAATTTGACGGGTGGAAAGATTCAGGATTTCAGCAGCACGGACTTGGGTAATACGATGATCTCGAACGTCTTGCAGAACTGCAAGACGTTGAATTTCTTTGTCAGACATAGTGATCAGCATCTATATTTTATATCCAGTCCATGGTGATAAAAACCATCATAAACCAGACATTTTTATTGGTGAGAATATAGACACTTTAAATGGGTTCTAACAAAATCATTTCGTATAACCGCCATTATGTTAAATGGATAGTTGTTTAGTGGGAAAATCAAGTTTTTGAAATTTCAAATTGAAGTTTTTTCGTTCAATTAGTAATTGTAATTTATATTCTATTGAATAACTATTTCATAACTTTTCCTATCATATTTGGCTGCATACGTAGCTACTTCTTGATTAATCTCTTTATGATTTTTATCTAAATATGAAAAGATTATTGAATCCTCATTGTGCCGCTCGTAATTGATGGCGTATTTATATTCTGAATAAGGATAAAGAGTACCTAAGCTATAAGTTTTTTGAGCACTAATATAAGTTACTTTAAGGTCTGTAATTGGATAATCAGTCTGATTTTTAATAAAAATATATCCATCTTTTTCAAATGGCTGGCATCCTATAAGTAGAACTAATGTAAGACAGTAAAATAGGCTATTCTTCATTTTGGTAGTTCTTCAATTGGTCTTATGAGTCGATTAATAACTATAACTTTTGAGGTATCACAGCTATGATCTACTTCAGTTATCCAAGAATAATTATTTTTTTCTAGAGGATAGGATTCTCCGCCTCCATATGCTGCTTTATCACCTAAAAAATAAGTATCCGAATCTACTTTTAGGCTCTTAGTTTCCGTATCCCAATCTAGAGTTTTTGTAGCAAAAATTGGCAGAACTTTAGAGCCATCAGCATGTTCTAGGTATAGGCATTTACCTTCCCTAATAAGCTTAGCCTCACTATAACTTGCATTATCTGCTCCCCCCGTATATTGAATACGTGGAACAACTATATTTGATTCAATTTTTTCTGTAACTGGACTGCAGGCTGCAAGTAAACTTAATAAAATAAATTCTAATCTTTTCATATTAAAGGAATTTTTTGAGAAAGTAATAGAGAAATTAAAGCAAATTATTCCAAAAGGCTCTGATTAAAAATTGTTAAAATTAGTAGATATATGAGAGGAAATTATGAAAAAATTTTTATACTTCAATTGCTTATCTTTTATTTTTACTTATTTATCTTTGTTTTATCAGAAATATACATTAGTGGATCGTATAGTTGTAGACAAGCTTGGAAAAGTTAAAGTCATTGGAGGAGGATTTCCCTTACAGTTTTTAGTAGATGGTGAAGTATCTCCAGGTGGGAGTATAGCGCTAGATCCTTTAAATATTATTATAGGAATAGATCAATTTATCTTCTTATATTTTATTTTTGATTATTTGTTCTGGATAAGTGTTTTATTTGCTTTTTACATAATTTTGAAAAGGTACAAACTAAAACAGATTTTCTAAAATTAACATAATACACGTTATACGAATTCCCAAGGCATGGCTTTTAGTTATGCTTTTTTTTATCAAAAGAGTATAGCTGAATGATAGCGAGCCAAATCGCATACAATATCTATCATTAGACTTAATGCAATAATTAAATGATATTGTTATCATTAATCTAATAGAATTAAGATTAAATGATAGAAATGAATACACGTATTTATCTACGAGCTTCAACTAAAGATCAAGATGCAGAAAGGGCTTTGCAGATTCTTCAGGATCTAAACCAAAACTTGAATTTGGGCGAAACCATTGTGTACGTGGAAAACTATAGTGGTACGAAGTTAGACCGACCTGAATTGAATAAGCTACTGTCAGAAGCAAATCAAGGCGACACCTTGTTGGTTGAAAGTATTGACCGATTATCACGCCTAACCCAACAGGATTTTCAAGAGCTGAAGCGCAGGATCCAGGAGAAGGGACTTCGTTTAGTCGTAGCAGATCTTCCTACTACCTACCAAATGATTCAAACCAGTGACAGCATTACTCATTCAATCCTGGATCTCATCAACAATATGTTGATTGATCTCCTGGCAACAATGGCCCGCCTGGACAATGAGAAACGTATAGAACGTATTAAGCAGGGCTTGGCACGTTCGGGTTACAAGCCAACAGGTAAGAAAGCCAATGAGGCTAAGCACAAACGAATAAAAGAATTACTAGCAGCTGGCAATATGACTAAGGAAGAAATTGCCAAAGCAGTGAATTGTGGAGTTGCAACTGTTTATCGAGTTGCTAAAGTCATTTAAAAAGGCTTGTATCAGTGCTTCCCTTATGTCATATCTATTTACAAAGGAGCAAGGCATTTTTAAAGATCAAAAGACGGAATTAATGATGAAAAAGCATTTGATTTTCCTTGTTTTTATAGTGATGGTTTTTATTTTAGCTCTAGTTGTAAAGATTAATAATGATCATAAAAAACGGCAAGCATTAAACAAATTGGAACTAGTTGAAAAGCAAATCCATTAGGTATATGAATATTAAGATAAATAAAAAGCCCTATAGTCTCTCCCGTTACTATAAGGCTTATAAATCTCTGCAATTTTTTTCTTAACTACCTACTTTTCCGATGTAGGTTATGAATATATTTTACCTATTGGTAAAAACAAAGATATAAGACAAAAGGTGGGTGGTGTTTCAAAAAGTATGCTGGCGTTAAACAAATCCGTTATTAAGGTAAAAGAAAGTCAAATCAAAGGCTTTAAAATGATTTTCGAGC
>NZ_JAMXXS010000074.1:0-2976 GCF_024129595.1 Acinetobacter lwoffii
CGCTCAGTCGCTCGTAGACACTCGCTCGGTTTGCTATTGAAAATCATATATTTAAAATTCTATCGTATAGATTTATTAAAACTAACGTATAAAAATCTTGATTTATTTAATTCTATCGTATAGATTTATTAAAACTAACGTATAGGAGTAAATATTATGGCTAAAGTTATCGGTATCTTTACAGGTAAAGATTTGGAGTGGATGGAATCAGAAGGCGGTTCAGGCTATTGGATAGTACGTACAGACCGTATTAAAAGTGCTGAATATGTAATTTTAATTCGAAATCATAGAGAAACATGGGCGGTAAAAGATGGCTTAGGTCATGGTCAAGCCTTCATGGTTGGTAAAATTTCGGGCTGTATTCCGACTAAAAAACATGCTGGTAGAAAATTAATTCAAATTAGTGAATATGCACTGTTGCCAGACACAGAAAACTTTAAAAAGGCTTGGAAAAAATTAACAGCAGGTCAAAGATATCCAGTAGCTTATTTGAATACCAATGATCTATTACAAAACATTGACCTTGATGTTGAAAAGCTTGAGTGGTCTGCTTTTAATGCAAATCCAAATGCAGAAACTGCTTCACATGAATCTGAAATTATTGCTGAAGAAGCTGTAGACGAAACAAAAGAACTATCTGAAATTATTGCTGAAGCTAAAGAAATGATAGCTCATGCAGCAGGTATTGACGTGGATAAAGTTAATATCCAAATCAGTTTCTAATTAATTTTTTTTAATAGCTCATAGCCATTTAGTTATGAGCTAATTTTTTTAAATATTCTTCAAAATCTTGCTTGTTTAAATCACCTGAAACGTACTGATCATAAAGTTTTTGATGATTTTCAGTGATTTCTAAATCGTAATATTCTCGATCTGATTTCTTTAAAAACACCTCTGACAAACGATTATTTTTTTCGGTATCACTTAATTTCATGGTCTAAATGCTCCTATTTTGCGTTTATTGGCGGTTTTAGCTCTGTTTAGCTAGATTTCCCTGTTTTTGAGAAAAGGGCGCTTAAATGCGATTTTAGGCGGTTTTTACGCTATGGGGCGAAATTCGATATTGGGGCGTTTCTAACAAGCAAATTTTTAGCGGTTTGGAGATTTATCATTTTCCGACAGCAGGAGGGAATGCACGCTTACTCGTTTCTCTTCGATAAACAAAAAACCACCTCTGAAAAAGATAAAAATAAGCCCCAAAAGTTGGGGCGTTTTGAAATCTTTTTTAGAGGATTAATTGCTACTTTTTGGCATTCACGTAGTCATAAAATTGAATTTGCTGTTTGGGGTCTTTTAGCATAGGGCGAAGTCTTCGGGCAAAGTCATCTAGAGATTCATTTTCTAATTTTAAATGAGCGAATTTTTTATCTCTCGACATGTGGTATGACAAGCCATTCACTTGCATATTTTGCAATTCAATAAACTTAGGTTCATCGACCTGTTTGATTGATGCAGATTGGATTTTTTTAGAACCAAAGCCGAGCTGTTCCAGTAGCGGGTAAAACATCCTGAATTTTTTAGGCTCTAAAAGCATATCGGCAAGGCGTTTCGTAAAGTCTTCGGCTGACTCTCCGATCTCTGCATATTCGCTACCAACTTCGGGCATTTCAGATAATTTATGTGCGAACAAATGCCGTTGGGCATCGGTCATTTCAACAAAAAAATCGGGTGTGTTTGGATCTCGTTTAGGGTCGATTTTTTGTTCTACTTTTGGCTGTGGTTTTTGTTTGAATCGGAATGAAAAACCACTAATTGAACGACCATTTTTATGTTGTTCTACCTTCACTTTAATGTCTGTTTTTTCATTAATTTGCTGTAATGATGGTTCTAAAACACGACTTTTGAAATGATTCATTGCTTTGTATTCATTAGGTTCAACTCCTAACTGACTTCTGAAATCCGCTAGTTTCAAAATTGGAGTTTTACCTACCTCACGCCATGTTATCAATAGTTCATAAAGTCGTATTGCATACTTGCCTGTAAGTCCTGAAACTTGATTAATCTGATAGCTTGTAAAGTGTTTCTCAAGTCGTGTAATTAGTGGAACTACATCAGGGGCAAAGGTGATTTCTAGTAGAGCAGAATCATCAATGTATTTAATACGACTAACCCATCGTGAGCGAACAATACCAATCCCTTTTGATGTTTCTTCTTGGAATGAAAATTGTCGATCAAATAGGTTGTTTACAGCTTCTTTTAAAGCCTTGTAAGCACCTTCTTTTGTGACATTGAACTGTTTTGCATAATCACTGGCATGAATTTCTAACTTACTGTCAGCAGTAATTCCTTTCCCTGTTTCTCTAGCACTGATAATTGCCAATAAAATTAACCTTTGTTCTGTTACCTCCAAGTTGTAACTGGCATTCATAAGAGCATTATCTTTTACAACTAACCCGCCTTTCATTAAGACACCATTATTTTTATGTATATTAAGACACACTATATTTTTATGTGTCTTAATGCAAACTATTTGTGTCGGTATTGGTGTTTTTGAACAAACTATTTGTGTCGGTATGACAAACTATTTGTGTCGGTATGTCCTCTGAAACGCACGTATATCAATACTTTCAAGGCTCTTAAAAGCATTTAAAAGCTTTTTATATTATTAAAAGCCCAAAAAAATAAAAAACGGCATTTAAAACTGCCCTATGTTTTCGCTTTGCTCAAACTCTATTGAATCTCGCTGCGCTCGATTCCTGGGGGCAGTTTTTTCAAAGACTGGCTAGGACGCTAAAAACAAAAATGGATTCGCTACGCTCATAAAGCTTTATGCTCGCTTCGCTCGTCATGGAGCCAATAACTGCCGTCGCTTTGCTCTGTAAATCTTGTTATGGAGCAATAGGAAGCTTGTAATCAGGGAAAAGAAAGGGACGAAATTTTTATAACGCTCAGTCGCTCGTAGACACTCGCTCGGTTTGCTATTGAAAATCATATATTTAAAATTCTATCGTATAGATTTATTAAAACTAACGTATA
>NZ_JAMXXS010000075.1:0-2952 GCF_024129595.1 Acinetobacter lwoffii
TACAACAACTGTTTGGGTGTTGTATAGTCAAGCCTCACGAGCAATTAGTATTGGTCAGCTTCACATATCACTATGCTTCCACATCCAACCTATCAACGTCGTAGTCTTCAACGGCTCTTTAGGAGACATAAAGTCTCGGGGAAATCTTATCTTGAGGTAGGCTTCCCGCTTAGATGCTTTCAGCGGTTATCCCTTCCGAACATAGCTACCCGGCGATGCCACTGGCGTGACAACCGGTACACCAGAGGTTCGTCCACTCTGGTCCTCTCGTACTAGGAGCAGATCCTCTCAAATTTCCAACGCCCACGGTAGATAGGGACCGAACTGTCTCACGACGTTCTAAACCCAGCTCGCGTACCTCTTTAAATGGCGAACAGCCATACCCTTGGGACCTGCTTCAGCCCCAGGATGAGATGAGCCGACATCGAGGTGCCAAACACCGCCGTCGATATGAACTCTTGGGCGGTATCAGCCTGTTATCCCCAGAGTACCTTTTATCCGTTGAGCGATGGCCCTTCCATACAGAACCACCGGATCACTAAGACCTACTTTCGTACCTGCTCGACTTGTGGGTCTCGCAGTTAAGCGCGCTTTTGCCTTTATACTCTACGCGTGATTTCCGACCACGCTGAGCGCACCTTCGTACTCCTCCGTTACTCTTTAGGAGGAGACCGCCCCAGTCAAACTACCCACCAGACATGGTCCTCGTCCCGGATAACGGGACAGAGTTAGAACCTCAATATTACCAGGGTGGTATTTCAAGGACGGCTCCATCGCAACTAGCGTCGCGACTTCAAAGCCTCCCACCTATCCTACACAAGTAAGATCAAAGTTCAATGTCAAGCTGCAGTAAAGGTTCACGGGGTCTTTCCGTCTAGCCGCGGGTACACCGCATCTTCACGGCGAATTCGATTTCACTGAGTCTCTGCTGGAGACAGCGCCCCCATCATTATGCCATTCGTGCAGGTCGGAACTTACCCGACAAGGAATTTCGCTACCTTAGGACCGTTATAGTTACGGCCGCCGTTTACTGGGGCTTCGATCAAGAGCTTCGCTTACGCTAACCCCATCAATTAACCTTCCAGCACCGGGCAGGCATCACACCCTATACGTCCACTTTCGTGTTTGCAGAGTGCTATGTTTTTAATAAACAGTTGCAGGGGCCTGGTTTCTGAGGCTGTCGGCCGCTCAAGGAGCAAGTCCTATCACAGACAACAGCGTACCTTCTCCCGAAGTTACGGTACCATTTTGCCTAGTTCCTTCAGCAGAGTTCTCTCAAGCGCTTTGGTCTACTCGACCTGACCACCTGTGTCGGTTTCGGGTACGATTCCTGTGTAACTGAAGCTTAGAGACTTTTCCTGGAAGCATGGTATCAGCCACTTCACTGTACAAGTACAGCTTGCTATCAGTTCTCAGCATAGAGTACCCCGGATTTGCCTAAGATACATGCCTACAACCTTCCACCTGGACAACCAACGCCAGGCTGACTTAACCTTCTCCGTCCTCTCATCGCATTACACAGAAGTATTGGAATATTAACCAATTTCCCATCGACTACGCCTCTCGGCCTCGCCTTAGGGGTCGACTCACCCAGCCCCGATTAACGTTGGACTGGAACCCTTGGTCTTTCAGCGTGCGAGTTTTTCACTCGCATTGTCGTTACTCACGTCAGCATTCGCACTTCTGATACCTCCAGCAGACTTCTCAATCCACCTTCATCGGCTTACAGAACGCTCCCCTACCACGCATAATAAATTATGCATCCGCAGCTTCGGCATATAGTTTTAGCCCCGTTACATCTTCCGCGCAGGCCGACTCGACTAGTGAGCTATTACGCTTTCTTTAAAGGGTGGCTGCTTCTAAGCCAACCTCCTAGCTGTCTATGCCTTCCCACATCGTTTCCCACTTAACTATAATTTTGGGGCCTTAGCTGGCGGTCTGGATTGTTTTCCTCTTGACTACGGACGTTAGCACCCGCAGTCTGTCTCCCGGATAGTACTCATTGGTATTCGGAGTTTGCATCGGTTTGGTAAGTCGGGATGACCCCCTAGCCGAAACAGTGCTCTACCCCCAATGGTATTCGTCCGAGGCGCTACCTAAATAGCTTTCGGGGAGAACCAGCTATCACCAAGTTTGATTAGCCTTTCACCCCTATCCACAAGTCATCCCCTGGCTTTTCAACGACAGTGGGTTCGGTCCTCCAGTTAGTGTTACCCAACCTTCAACCTGCTCATGGATAGATCACCTGGTTTCGGGTCTATACCCAGCAACTAAACGCCCTATTAAGACTCGGTTTCCCTACGGCTCCCCTATTCGGTTAACCTTGCTACTGAATATAAGTCGCTGACCCATTATACAAAAGGTACGCAGTCACCGGACTAAGCCGGCTCCCACTGCTTGTATGCATGCGGTTTCAGGATCTATTTCACTCCCCTCACAGGGGTTCTTTTCGCCTTTCCCTCACGGTACTGGTTCACTATCGGTCAGTCAGGAGTATTTAGCCTTGGAGGATGGTCCCCCCATATTCAGACAAGGTTTCACGTGCCTCGCCCTACTCGACATCATCATATAAGCCCTTTCGTGTACAGGACTATCACCGTCTACGGTCGCACTTCCCAGAGCGTTCCACTAGAACTTATATGACTTAATGGGCTCTTCCCCTTTCGCTCGCCGCTACTGAGGGAATCTCAATTGATTTCTTTTCCTAAGGGTACTGAGATGTTTCACTTCCCCTCGTTCGCCTTGCAACACTATGTATTCATGTTGCAATACCTACCTTATGGTAAGTGGGTTTCCCCATTCAGACATCTCCGGATCACAGGATATTTGCCGCCTCCCCGGAGCTTTTCGCAGGCTATCACGTCTTTCATCGCCTCTGACTGCCAAGGCATCCACCACATGCACTTAATTACTTGACTATACAACCCCAAACAGTCGTTTATCCTTACAAGT
>NZ_JAMXXS010000076.1:0-2660 GCF_024129595.1 Acinetobacter lwoffii
ATAAACAGGACTGCTGTGAAAAAAAGTAGTGGTAAAGGAGAAAGTAAGAGAGCTTTTACTATTTTTTCATTTGAGTATTTCACTAATTTAATTCTCTTATCTACTCAATAAATAATAATACTATAACGATTTTATTGGAGGTTTTTTGATTCTATTTAACATAATGGCTGTTATGCAAAGTCGACTTGTAATGCAATTTGCATTACACTGTTCCTAGTACATTAAATACTTGGGAAATATGATGGCTACTGTTAACTTCAGGATCGATGAAGCCCTTAAAGAAAAATCTTATTCAATCCTTAAAGAGCAAGGTATTGCACCTACGGATTTCTTCACTAGTATTCTTGAGTATGTTGCTACGACTGGGAAACTGCCTGTCAAAAAAGCTTTGCTTTCGGAAGAAGATGAAGAATTATTAGCTCTTGTCCGTAAGCGCATTAATGATCCTAAAGAGATGTTTGAGGAAGTCACATTAGATGACTTATAAGCTTTTACGTCACAAGGACTTTACAGCAGAATGGGAAAAACTCCCTGTTGCTATACGAGATCAATTTAAAAAGAAACTAGCCAAAGTCATAGAGCAGCCACATATTCCAAAGAATATGCTTAGAGGCGATCTTGCAGGTTGCTATAAAATCAAATTATTAAAAGCTGGTGTCCGACTTGTCTATCAAGTTAAAGATAATCAGGTAGTTATCCTGCTCATTACCGTCGGAAAACGAGCTGATAGCATGGTTTATGACGAAGCGAAAAAGCGAATTAAAGACTAAAAATGGGAGCTTATAGCTCCCATTTTTGGCTTCGTATAAGGTGTATTATGTTAATTTTAGAAATTATTAATACGATTCTTCATCCCAAAGTATGCTCTCATCTATACTCTTCCGATCTCGATTATAACCAAAGCCACTCGGAGGATTTCTTACTCTCATTCCACGATATCTCTCAGGTGTTAACGTATTTATTCTGTCACTAATTTCCTTCATTTTATTAAGGAGTAAATTCCTTTCAACATGTTCTGATTCATTAAAACTTTTAGGTGAAAAATTCTCATCTAAAGATAAGCTTACATAATCAATTTTTAAATCATGGAGTTCATCTTGTAGTTTTTTAATTTGTTTATTTCTCAGATTTATTCTGTATTCTCTTTTTAGTTGATAGAAATTATTACTTCTAAATATATTTTCAATAAGTTCATCTAATTTTTTATAGTCGATGGATTCAAGAGTATGGAATTTATCTTTTATTTCAAAATCATATTTGAGTCCAAACCAATCCTGAATATAAAGATAGCTGTTTTTTACATAGTTTTTTTGAAGCGTTTCCGAATCATTATTTGTCAAAGAAATATTATCTAGACTCAAATATACATATATACCTTTCTGGGCTAAGCCTTGGATAACTTTTTGTAGTATCTCATCAGCAATTTCCCTATCAACACTTAAACATTCCCACATATAAATATATGTAGCATATGAAATGTTTGATGTTCCTAATTCATATTTAGATAACAACCGTCGATTAAAACCTATCTCTTCCGAAAACTCTGATTGACTCATATTAGCTGATAAAAAAATGTGTCTTGCTATTGAGAAACAAGAACCAAAAACCACATTGAATGAGGCTTTATATTCAAAGTTCATCATTACGTCCTACATATAACATTCAGCCACTATAAAACAAAAAATAAAAAGTCTCAAATGTAATTTTAAAAAACCAATTTATACCAATAATTGTATATTTTTTGAACAAACAGTGTCTATTTGGATTACTTGTGGTTGATTTAGTTCCGTGAAGAGCTATTATTGAATTACAGACCAACACATCAGGAGACCAAAAATGTGGGATGTATTAATTGATATCGCGGCAGAAGTAGCTAAAGAAGTTGTTAAAGACATTGTGAATAATTAACTGGAGATAAGAGATATGAATATTTTTTCTAATACAAAAAGTCCAATTGATGTTTTCTTCCCACCGATTCCGCCTATCTTTTTCTAAGATAGAACGGGGCCCTAAGGGTCCCAATTTTTTAGGGGTAGTGGCATGAAATTTAGAAGATTAAAAGCAAAACAGGTTTTAAAGCTAGTTACCTCTCTTGGTTGGTATTTCGATAGCCAAAAGGGTAGCCATAAGCATTTCAAACATCCTATTAAAAAAGGAAAAATTACCATTCCAGATCATCGTGATCTCGATATAGGAACATTAAGAAGTATTTTTGAACAAGCTGGTATAGGAGCTTATTGAGATAATTATGAAATTAATTATTAGCGCAATTTTTCTATTTTTTTTAGTTGGAAGTGGAACTTTATATTTTCTTTCACAACAAAAGTTAATTCTTACGAATCAGCATAAAGAATTAATGATGATGGGAGAATTTGCTAGAATGAATAAGCTTCAAACAACACAGAAACTTATTCAAGAAGTTAAAAAAGATAGATTAATTAAAGTTCATGAGTTTAATAAAGTAAAAAGAACTTTTACTTCTGAAATGAAAGCATATCTAAAAAGAAATGGACTAAAAAGTCAGACTTTACATATGAAATACAAGGTACAAGAACCAGCACATACATTTATTTAACATAATGGTGATTATACGAAGTACACTTGTATATTAATATAAATATCAATTACTTAAAAAATTTAATCTGATCACAAAATGCACA
>NZ_JAMXXS010000077.1:0-2451 GCF_024129595.1 Acinetobacter lwoffii
TATTACTACATTAAAATAAATTGTAGTAATGCGCAAGGTAAACGTAGGGGTATTGATGGGTAAACGTAGGGGTATTGATGGGTAAACGTAGGGGTATTGATGGGTAAACGTAGTAGAATACTCTCTGTATGCCTTGCTGTGTGGGCTTCTTAGTGTGTCTAAAAGCATTTAAAAGCATTTAAAAACCTTAAAAGCCCATTTCCACCATGAAAATTGCCCTATGTTTTCGCTTTGCTCAAACTTTTTTGACTAAGCAAGCTTAGTCGAGGGGCAATTTCTGCAAACGGAGGGAAAGAAATCAAAGATTTAAAAAGAAATAAGCAAGGATACACAGAGGGGACTTTTTCACTATCGTGCAAAATTCTCACTCTGTGCCTTGTAAGGGAGGCTTCGCCCCCCTTAACCCCCCAAAAGCAACTATGAACTCGCTTCGCTCGTATTTTTTCAAAAGAAAAAGCATTCGATAGTAAAAATTATCGAGTAGCCAATATTTCTAAAAGCTGTTTTTCAGAAATAGTAATGAGCGAATTTTGATTACTTCGCTCGTAGACACTCGCTAATCGATATTATTCAAAATAAAAAACCTAATAAGTTCTTTTTTTAAATAAAGATTCTTATATTTTTTTAATAGAGGTAATTTTGCAATCTTTATATCTACTTTGTACTATTTCACGAGCTTCACTTTCGGAAGCAGCATTAACAGATGTATTTCCCGATGCTATTCCAGATCGACTTCCATTGGGGTTATATCGAACATAACTATATGATATTAAATATTTATTCATTAATAAAAAACCTTTTTCCTTGAAGTACTATAAATCAATAATCTTTTTAATTAACCACCGTCATAGCCACAATTTGAACAACCCCAACCACTTTTGTATGTATCTTCACCGCAGTTAATACAAGTATTGAAACCACCATATTCACCTAGATTAATAGGAGTTTTTTTTATAAGAGAGAACACTTTAACTATCCTTTTAAATATTTGAGAATTAATTATATTTTTATTAGTTAAAAACTAAAACATTTTTTCCTAAGGAAACGCACTTATTTGGTTCAAGACTAAAATTCGATCTTCAGGATTTTCATTTCTGAAAAGCAGTGAAGTAATAATGCGCTTACCGGTTTTTTGTAGACCTAAAAAAATTATACCAAAGCCTTTTAATTTATTTTCCAATTGTTCAGCTATGTCTAATGAGTTTTAAAAAGCGTCACTATTTCAGTAGTGACGCTTTTTACAACGATGGCTAGAAAAGGGATACAGAGGAAAATTCCACGTGATTGCCACGTGACAGAAAATTTTTGCAGAGCAAAACGCACCCATTGGACTCAATGGCTAAGTGCGCCCTTCGGGAAAAACCAATTACAACTAAAAATTAGTTTTTCTTGCTGTAGTCGGTTTCCGTTTTCAACGCTGTGAAAATTCGTTTTGCTGTTTGCTCATCCGCTTTTTCAGGATTTCTTAGGATATTACCAATCCAATTTGCAAAGGTTGGATAGTCGGGGAAGTTACTCAAGTCTGAAATACTGCCTAATTTGCACAGAATCATGCTGTATTTTGCGATCTGAGGCTCTGTAAGGGGTTTTATCGTGTCTAGGTCATTCGTGGCTATTTTTGGCGTTTCTGTAGCAATTTCGGCTTGTTTGGGCTTCTTCTGCTTAAACTTGAATGAGAATCCCGTAATCACTCGCCCTTTTTTGTGCTGTTCGTAGGTTGCTGTAATGTCGGTATGATCATTGATCTGCTTGAGTGCTAGCTCAATAACTCGCATCTTTAAGTTATCTGTTCTCGTGTATTCAGTATCTAAAACACCTATTCGTTTTCTAAATTCGCCTAATTCAATAATGGGGGTTTTTCCTGTTGTGCGCCAACAAATCAATAATTCATACATACGGACAGCATAGGCACTCGATAAACCGCTAATTTGCTCAATATCGTACTGGGTGAATTGTTCCTCCAGTCTTGTAATTAATGGAACAACCGCAGGGGCAAAAATAACTTCAACCGTTGCAGTTTCATCAATGTAAGCAATTTGACTGACCCAACGACTTGTAATATTTGCACGTCCACGTTCTCGTTTTTCTTGGTAGCTAAACTGACGAGCAAATAAGTCCTTACAGGCATCTTTTAAAGCTTGATATGCCGTTGTTCTGTGTACACCAAATTGGTTGATATAACTCTCTGCATGAACGGTTAGAGGATCATTGGCATTGATTCCTTTGCCTGATTCTCTAGCCTCAAGGATAGCTAAGAGAATTAAACGCTGTTCAACGAGATCCAAGTTGTAACTAGCGTTCATTAGGGCGTTATCTTTTACTATTAATTCGCTCATAACCTACAATTATTTTTTTGAAGTTATTACTACATTAAAATAAATTGTAGTAATGCGCAAGGTAAACGTAGGGGTATTGATGGGTAAACGTAGGGGTATTGATGGGTAAACGTAG
>NZ_JAMXXS010000078.1:0-2269 GCF_024129595.1 Acinetobacter lwoffii
GCTACGCGCTATGATAAATTGGCTCAAAACTTCCTGTCAGCAATCTACCTTGCTTCAATCATGATATGGCTTAATTGATGACACGCCCTAAATAAAGTTTTAGAAAAGCGCCTAAAATTAATGGTTATTTAACTTTTCGAGCGCTTCTTAAATATATTTACTATTCTCTTAAGGGTAGAACTAAATTAAGAGATGTATCATGAAGTTGAGTTAATTCATCTGTCCATTTATTCTCGTTGATAAAACGCTGTCTAAGTAAACTATATTCTTTTGTATTATGAATTACAGTAGCAACAAAAGCAGAGTATGGTCTGTCTGGTTGACCTGCAAGTAATACTGCTCGTAGTTTTCGTCGCTTATGACCATCTAATTGAGACAGTTTAGAGAATTCTCGCGACATTTGTATTAAATCATTTTTGACCATACCTGCGACTTTACACCTTTTTAGGAATAAGACTTCATCATTTAGATTAAGCGTACTTTCAGTGTTTTCCCCTAATTCTGTTTTTCCGAAGATATAAAAATGATCAAAATAGAAATCATCTTTGGGGTCTTTATCAAATGGATTAATAATAGGATTAGCTAAGATATCATCATCATTTTTTGTACCATTACATCGTTTGCATGACGGCAATAAATTATCCCAAATAACAACTAAATCTTTATATTTTGATTTGGGTAAGAAATGCTCAACTTCCATATATATACTTGGTGAATTTAGGGCCGTCTCACAATATGCACATTTATGCGAAGTACTTTCAGATAAAGGGTTTTTAATTTGATCCTTGTTCCATACAGATTTTCCAGTTTTTTTAAACTCTTCTGTTAGCTCTTTAACTTTCGTATTGGTTAAATAGGATGGGTTAATGCCTCTTGTCAACTTGATCATGGATTACTCTCCAATACTATCAAGCTGCATTTGATAAATTGTCTTTAACTCATTATTAGGATGTAACATTTTTTCGAGTTTATTAAAAGCTGTTTCAGCATTTGCTCTATTGCGATTTTTAAAAGCCTGTAAAAATTCATTTCGGATGGTTTCATATTTTTCAGTACGAAGATCATTCATACCCATGACATCTCTCAGAACTTCTTCAACCGTCCAGCCTTGATAACCATATTCAGAATTTGGAAGTTCTCGTTGTAATACTCGATCATCTTTCCTTTCAAGGGCAATAACTTCGCCTTGACTTGCTGTCTGAACTACATGGGGACTATGAGTTGTGATAAAGAACTGGGCTAAAGGAAATATTTCTTTCAATATAGAACAAGCTTTACCTTGCCATTCTGGATGCAAATGTAGTTCAATTTCATCAATTTCAATTATTCCATCAAATTGATCTGCACATAGGAAAGGATTTTTAAAACGTAATTCAATTTCTTTAATAATTCCAAAAACGATAGAAATTATTGATTTAAATCCTGAAGATAGATATTCGTAATAAACTTCGCCACTTGGTGTATTAATCATAATTTCATTTTCATTTGGATCTACTCTACTGAAACTAAAATGTTCATTCAGAATTGAGAAGCAACGCTTGGAAAGTTCAAAATTATGGATTTGTTCAGGCTGTAAAGCACCTGAATGGGCTGAATATAAATGTCTATGTAAAAACCAACCCTTAATATCATGGTAACCAATACCATTCATTGATTGATGAGCTGTCTGGCCTTCATCTTTAGCCTCATCTTTATTGATAGAATTCAACATTTGATAATGAAAAGTTCGATCTACTTTTAATAAAATTAATTTTTTAGAATAGTGCCCAAACCCCTGAATATAGCAACTGTTAGAAGGTTTATGTGTATCAATAAAAAGCTCTGAATAGTTAGAGTTTTCATTATCATCTAAGATATTTGATCTTATAATCGCTCGTTCAGATTGAACGTTTTTTTTAAGCACATTTGTATGCTGGTTTGTGAAAATATGACCAATACTATCTAGTAATGTAGTTTTCCCCACACCATTTTCGCCACAGATAATATTCATTTGTCTATTTACATTTTCAAGTTTAAGATGCTGAATACCACCAACATCCTGTAATTCGATTGTTTGAATTTTCACTGTTTCAACCATAATTTTTAGAGATATAGATCATACACTTACTATAATTTTTTATAAAACTTAGCTTAGTGAAATCATCAAATTATTTTTTAAGCTATGGTAAATTTTTAGAATAGGCGGATTCAAGCGGCAAGTGCAACAGTATAAAAACCAGCCATAACATCACTGGGCGTATACCATCCCAGTGTCTTTCTGGGGCGATTA
>NZ_JAMXXS010000079.1:0-1997 GCF_024129595.1 Acinetobacter lwoffii
CCGTTGATTTTCAAGTGAGCTTTAAAAAGCTGTGCTTTTTAAATGGCGACCGCAGAAAATAAACTGCTCCCATTTGATCTAGTAGCGGGATATAAAAAAACACCCGTAATGGGTGTTTTCGTGGCCTAGATTATCGAGATATATCTTTATTTTTATTTCTCTCTTGAGTTTTAACTTGTGGCTGCTGTACTGGCTGCTGTTTTGGAGCATTGGCATCATAAGCCGTTAATTTTGGCTTATGAAATTTCTGATTTTGAATATCGGCATTATGTTGAATCTGAAGCTTAGTTTTATCATTTTTGGTTAAAGCTTTTTCAGTTGTTTCTTTCAATTTACTCAAGCTTTGAGCTTCCCACTTCCCTTTATTTGCCAATGTTTGAACTCTTGCGCCTGTTGGCAGTCCAGTTTTAGGATCAATTTCTTTAGTATTCACTTCGACTTTGTTAGACCCTTTATAGGTCAGGACAATATCATCATTCTTAATGATATTTTGTTCTTTCAAAGTACGTTCCAGATCCTTCGCCCAGATTGTACTTTTTTCACCTTTACTATTTTCAATAGTGGCGTAGTAGCTACTGTTATTTTTAGGATCATGCTTATAAGGTGCTTCACCATGATCTACTAATTTTCCAACGTGCATTTTTTTCTGATTAAGCTGTTCAACCGCAACGTCTATACTGGCTGTGCGCTGCTTTTCTGTGAAACCGTCAGCTTTCATTTTTTTATCAAAAACTGTCAGTAAAGCTTTTTCCTGTTCTGACAGGTTATTAATTTTTTCCTTCCGTTCCTGTGCAGGATCTACTTTATCCTTCTCATTTAAAGGCTTCTCTTTCTGGCGTTCATTACCCTTTTCAATAGTATTGTGAACTACCTCTTTACCTTGTTCTTTTTTCATATCATTGAGCAAGGCTAGATCAATATCACGAGGTTCATAACCCTTTACTGTCATGCCCTTCATTGAAGCTTCAAGCCATACATTCCGTTTAAATTCTTCAGAGCCTTTAACCTGTATTGTTTCCCATTTTTTAGCTTTTGCTACCTCCACCATTGAAGCAGCAATATGTTTATCATCAATTGTGGTTTTTAAAGCTTTTCCAGAATCTTCAAAAGCTACTTTTTCAGGATTACCTTTAAAGTGATATTTGTCATCTACCACATAATATTTATTGAGCAATGCTTTAGGTATGCCTTCTTCACTAGATTCTTTACTGTCATCTGCTTTTAGCTTTTTGGTATCAGTTACCTTAGTTTCTTCAGGATCTTGATTAATACCTTTTGTACTTTTTGAAATATCTATATTTTCAGCTTTTTCAATCGAATTGACTTCAGCTTGATTTGTTTCTAACGTCTGGCCAAGTTTGGTATAGCCTGTTTGTTCTTTATTAAAACTAGGTTTATCGACCTTGTTTGCTTCAGTCATGATCAAGTCCTTATTGATTAGAAATATTTTGGCGACGTGTTGCTTCGTCAATAATCATTTTGGTTTGAATATATTTGTCTGTTAGAAGTGCAATTTGTCTTTCAGTTTCAGTGCTTAAATCTTTATTTTGCTGATATACAGCTATGCTTTGCATATAGTTTTTTACAGTGTCAGGCTGATTAACCGCTTTAGATGAAAAGCCATTAGGACTGGTCACGGCTTTATTTGAAGTACAGCCCACAACTGAAAAAGATAGGGCAAGGCTGATTAATGTAAGAGAGATTTTTTTCATGATAGTTTCCTTATTTAGAATTAACTTGGTCTGAAAACGCCTGATAAACGTCATCAATATCTGAATTTTCTATAGATCCGTTTTGACCTTCATCGACTGCAACTAGATTTTCCACTTGTTCTGGTTCATCGACTGCAACCAGATTTTCCATTTCTGCAATCATAGCCAAAGGATCTGATTCATCTGCTGCAACTAGATTTTCCATTTCTGCAATCATGGCCAGAGGATCTGATTCATCTGCTGCAACTAGATTTTCCGCTTGTTCTGGTTCATCGACTGCAACCA
>NZ_JAMXXS010000080.1:0-1912 GCF_024129595.1 Acinetobacter lwoffii
TCTTGGCTCATCAATTTTCTGACAAATATTTCTCAAATAAACTTCGAGTAATTTCTACCATCAATCAATGAAAATAATTTCGATCAATCAATCAGTAAAAATCCACACAAGTTGTTCTTCATAATCTTTTAATGATCTTTCTAACACCTCGTCAGTGCTAGAAGCTGGACTTCGATAAACTCAACAACTCCGCCATTCTGCTTCGTTCGTTTCCATCTATCTCGTCGGTATGTGCTCATTATAGGGCAATTTCTTACACGTGCAAGCGCTTTTAACGCACATGAATCACGAGTGTTTTATTTTTATGCACCAAATTGGTTCAATTCCATACAATTCATTACATAAGTACATATTTTTAAAACAGAAATATAAATTAAATATTTCTGCTTTATTCTATGCCTAGTTTTTCACGACTGGTGCTTTAATCGTCACACTGGTGATTTTTACAGGGTTCACCGGCACATTTTGATGCATTCCATAGTTTCGGGTCGGTACTTTAGCAATCTGATCGACGATGTCCATGCCTTTAATGACCTTACCAAATACCGCATAGCCGGCATTTCTAGCAGAACGATCCAGGAAATCATTATCGACCAGGTTCACAAAAAATTGTGCTCGGGCAGAATCTGGCTGATTGGTACGCGCCATGGCTAAAGTACCGCGTTTATTTTGCAGACCATTCGATGATTCGTTTTTAATGGGTGCTTTGGTATTGGCTTTTTCCTGCATGTTCACATCAAAGCCACCACCCTGCACCATAAAGCCTGGAATGACGCGGTGAAAAATCGTATCCTTATAGAAGTTGCTCTTTACATAGCTTTCGAAGTTCTTTGCCGAGATTGGTGCTTTGTCATTGAAGAGTTCAATTTCAATATTTCCAGATGAAGTCTTCATCTCAATAATCGTATTTTCAGCAAAGCTTGGCAGACTGACCGCAGCAAGTGCGATGACACATAATGATTTCTTTAACATTTATTAACTCATCTACTTAGAAGTAATGGTTGTGAATGACTATATATTAATCTTTTATAACTCATAATGCAGTGACCTGCCGACTAAAGACAAGAGAATAAGAATGAAGCATGCATTATTACAGGAGCAAAATATCCACCAGTTTCCACCTTGGCGTTTGCAGGGTGAGGGTTTTATTCTGAATTATTGGCTGACCCCAAGCTTTATTGAGCAAGCAAAACAGTTCCGTATTGCGCCTTCTCCGCTGGGTCGTATGGTCCAAGTCTTATTGGTGCGTTATCACGCTTCGCCGATTGGCCCTTATGATGAGTTACTGATTCTGGATCATCCTTTAATTAGTAAACGACGCCTCAGCTCAATTCCTAAAATTTATGTGTCTACCCATGAGTCTGTGGTACACGGTCAGCATTTATGGGGCATTCCCAAAGAACATGCGCAGTTTGAATGGCAGGAAAAGGATCAGGAAGTACTGTGTCAAATTCAGCATCAGAACCAGCATATGACGATTCGGCTGAAGAAAACCAAATCCGCACGCCAGTTTTATATTAATAGTCATCATATTCCAGCATCTATGCTGAAGATTCAGCAAGCCTGGAAAGGTCAGCGTTTTCAGTTTAGTCCACAGTTCCGCGGTCACCTCTCCAAACTCTCGCAAGTAGAATGGCAAGATGCCGAGAATATATTTCCAGATTTTTCCAAAGCCAAATTGCTGCAAAGCTTTTATGTCCCCAAATTCAATCTGATCTTTCCTGAAGCGCAGATCAGCAGCAAAGTATAAGAACTGATAAAAACCTATCTACAAAAAAGGTGTTTCATGAGAAACACCTTTTTACATTAATGCCTTGGATTTAACTAGGGTCTGTTGACATTTACTGTTCATAATTAACCCTATAAAGGTAGCCATAAAAATATACAGGCTAAAGCAACAGAACTTTGATAA
>NZ_JAMXXS010000082.1:0-1750 GCF_024129595.1 Acinetobacter lwoffii
GGTGAAGTGTGTCTAATCAACAGGGTTTTCGGTCTCTAAGTACTTTTTAAAGGGAACATCATCGACTCAAATCTCTATTTGCAACAGTGCCAGATCATTTTAGAGCGGCAAAAGGAAGGAATAAAACTCGCCTCTGCTCAGGGGAAGTACAAAGGTCGGGTGCATAAACTAAAGCCTGACCAAGCTGAAGCTTTACGACAAGCATGGAGGGAAGGGAAGTATCCATCAAAAATGGCATTAGGAAAAGCTTTTGGGATTAGTCGTCAGGCGGTATACCGATATTTACAAGTTAGTGAATAGCTTATTGGGATTGGCAACTAAATTTAGTTTAACTTATAAAAATCATGAAACATTGTTCGAATTTTAAGCGTGGAACATAAATAATCAATAAAAAGCCGCTCTGGTACCCTATGCCCCACAACGGCTTGATCTAATATACTGAAATTTAATGATAAATATCAAGTATTTCGTATAAGGTGTATTATGTTAATTTTAGGAAAACTTATAATCAGAATAATTAACAGCCACTGTTTTATTGGTAGCTATTAATTATTTAAAGGATTGTAATTTTTACCTATGAGTACTTTGATCTTTTGTTTTCCAAAGAGAGTATAGAATTCCTGTAAACAAGATGATGAACGTGATCGAAAGGGAGACTGGCGGTGGAATTTTTGCTATACCTAATCCATCAGCTATAAAAATTTTTGATCCAATAAAGACTAACAATACTGCTAATGCGTACTTCAAATAATGGAAGCGGTCGACCATTGCTGATAGGGCAAAATATAAAGCACGTAATCCCAAAATTGCGAAAATATTTGAAGTATAAACAATAAATGGATCTGTCGTAATCGCAAAAATCGCAGGAACACTATCTATTGCAAAGATCAGATCTACAAATTCAATCATGATCAAGGCTAGAAAAAGTGGTGTCATAAACCAGGTTAATTGGTTAGTTTTTGGATCAATCTTTTTCACCCAGAACTTCTCTGCATGAAGCTGCTCAGTGACACGAAATCTTTTTTTAATAAAGTTCAAAATAGGAGAATTTCCGACTTCATATTCTTTATCAACACTTAGCCACATTTTTATCCCTGTAAAAATAAGAAAGGCTGCAAATATATAAAGAACCCATGAAAATTGGCTAACCAGTGTTGCGCCCACGCCAATCATGATAGCTCTTAGAAAAATTACACCTATAATTCCCCAAAATAAGACTCTATGCTGATAAATTCTTGGTATCGAGAAATATGAAAAAATCATTGCAATGACAAAGATATTATCCATCGCTAATGATTTTTCAATTACAAAACCGGTTACATAGTTAATCCCTGCCGTGGGTCCGAGATACCACCACACCCATGCGCCGAAAAGTAAACCTAATGTAATATAAAATGCTGATAGTGCTAAGCTTTCTTTAACACCAATCTCTCTTACCTTACGATGAAATACTCCAAGATCTAGAATAAGCAGGACAAGTACAATAAGGATAAAGAAAATCCACATCCAAACAGGTTTATCTAAAAAATTCGAAAATAGAACGTCCATAGTTTTCCTCTGCATATACTTGTGCTTATATGAGAAGATATGCTCATTATCAATAATACTTGTCAATATTTATTTACATATAAAGATATATTCAGAATTCATAAATCCCCCATTTAACATAATGGTGATTATACGAAGTACACTTGTATATTAATATAAATATCAATTACTTAAAAAATTTAATCTGATCACAAAATGCACA
>NZ_JAMXXS010000083.1:0-1634 GCF_024129595.1 Acinetobacter lwoffii
CGAATTTGTGCTATATTTAACTCATCTTAGATTTTAGATGAGAGAGATTGAAAATGCAGAAATGGATTTGGCAAGCAGAAAACTGGACAAATTTCACATGGCAAGATTCAACTATCTTACCTAAAACCAGACAGATACATCAAAAAATAGGAATTCTTCTTGGACAAAGTCAGCATGATTTAGCGAAAGAACAATTCACTCTAGATACTCTACTTGCCAATCTCGTTGCTTCATCAGCAATTGAAAATGAAACCCTCAATGTTTTTTCATTGCGATCATCTTTAGCCCAACGCTTGGGTGTCACTCTTGAACAGCCTTATCCAAGCTCAGATCGATCAGAAGGTTTAGCCAATATCATGCTGGATGCGCTGAACGATGTTAAGCAACCACTGACTGTTGAGCGCCTCATGCAATGGCATCGTTGGCTTTTCAATGACCCCGACTGGACAATGCAACGTTTACGCATTGGTCAACTGAGGGGATCAGAGCCTATGCAGGTCGTTTCAGGTCGATTGGATTACCCTAAAGTACATTTTGAAGCACCGCCAAGAGAAGGCTTAGAAGAACGCTTACATACCTTCATAGCGTGGTTTAATCAGAGTCTGAATGATTCATTGCTTGATCCTCTGTTACGTGCAGGCATTACCCATTTATGGTTTGTTACCCTACATCCTTTTGATGATGGTAATGGCCGTATTACACGTACACTTACAGACCTTGCTCTAGCTCAAATGGATGAGCAAAGTATCCGTTTGTATGCAATGTCTACTACGATATTAAATAAACGTAAAAGTTACTATGAGATATTAGAACAAACTCAAAAAAATGATTCTGATATCACAGATTGGCTGATTTGGTTTCTAGACACGTTGAATGAAAGCCTTGAAAAAACCTTAGCGCAGATCAGTCGAACATTGTTTAAAAGTCAATTTTGGCATAAATATTCAAATTTAGCCCTGGGTGAAGAACAACGTAAAGTTCTAAATCGTTTATTAGACGGTGGCGAAAATGGCTTTGAACATGGTATTAGTGCTTCGCAATATCAAAAGGTTGCTAAAGTCAGTAAGGCAACGGCTACTCGCCACTTATCAGACTTACTTGAGAAAGAATGTATCGTTAAATTAGAAGGTGGTGGACGTAATACACGCTATCAGATCAATACCCAGTTATAGATATTCTAAGCAATAAAAAACCCCAGCATCCTGCCGGGGTTTTTTATCGTTGCTGATTGCGCTGTTGTACCCTCTGGTCCATGTGCAATAACTTATAATTTTTGTTTTATGTTATGGAACTTCCTGTTCCTGATGAGTTCATCATAGGAAAATTCCACTGTTCCAGGTAGCCGCAAAGAGCCGAGATTGTTGTGCGCCAGGGCGTACAAAATAGCCTAAATTTTATCCCCAGCAATTGGGGATAGTTTTGGAACCTGGATCCGTATGAAATGGGCACTGGTTGCTAAATTGATCATTTTTTAATCAGATTTACTGGCGAAATGTTACAGATTCGCTTAAAAACTCACCAACTTATTACAAACATCTAATTTTGTGCATTTTGTGATCAGATTAAATTTTTTAAGTAATTGATATTTATATTAATATACAAGTGTACTTCGTATAATCACCATTATGTTAAAT
>NZ_JAMXXS010000084.1:0-1320 GCF_024129595.1 Acinetobacter lwoffii
GAGCCTGTAAATAATTTTGTGTAATTGCTTTTCATAAATTTAAAGGTGATTGCTTAAGCGGTCACCGAATTCAATAATAAAGCGGCTCATGGCTAAACGCCAGTCGCGAATAGGCATATTCCACTTTTTAGACGCTGCATCAATTGCCAGGTAAATCACTTTACGTACAGAATCATCCGTTGGAAAGACTTTACGCTTTTTGATCGCCTGACGTATTACGCTGTTTAATGATTCGATCGCATTGGTGGTATAGATGGCTTTGCGTATCTCGGCTGGATAAGCAAAGAAGGTATTTAGATTCTCCCAGTGTGTACGCCAGCTTTTGCTGATCTGTGGGTACTTGTCATCCCATGTTTGGGCGAATTGATCCAAGGCCATCAAGGCTGCCTCTTCAGTAGGTGACTGATAAACGGCTTTTAAATCCTGAGTGACGGCCTTGTAATCTTTCCATGATACGTATTTCAAGCTGTTACGCAGCATATGGATAATGCACAGCTGGATATGGGTTTGCGGGTATACGCTGTTAATGGCATCAGGAAAGCCTTTTAGTCCATCCACACAGGCGATCAGAATATCCTGCAACCCTCGGTTTTTAAGCTCAGTCAGGACATTCAGCCAGAACTTTGCACCTTCATTCTCAGCCATCCACATGCCGAGCAGTTCTTTCTGTCCATCAAGATTAATGCCTAAGGCAAGGAATACAGCCTTGTTGATAACACTGCCATTATGACGGACTTTAACTACAATACAGTCCATATAGACGATGGGATAGAGTGCATCCAGCGGACGGTTTTGCCATTCAGCGACTTGCTCCTTAACAGCATCAGTCACCTTGGAAATAAGCGTTGGCGATACATCAGCATCGTACATTTCTTTGAAAGTAGCCACGATTTCACGGGTAGTCATGCCTTTGGCATAAAGGGATAGAATTTGGCTATCCATTTGCGTGATACGAGTCTGATTCTTTTTAATTAGCTGTGGCTCAAATGTGCCATCACGATCTCGTGGTGTGGTGATCTCAATCTCACCATCATCGCTCAGCACGGTCTTACTGGAATAACCGTTACGAGCATTTGAACCGTTCTTACGAGCATTCTTTTCATATCCGAGATGTTCGGTAAGTTCGGCATTGAGAGCCGTTTCAACAGTGAGTTTAGTCAACAATCGGGTGAATTGATTGAGATCGTCTTCTGTTTTGATTCCTTTAGCAAATTCTGCTGCAAGGTCTTTTAGTTTTTGTTCGTTCATCATGTTGCCTGACTCCGTTGTGAATATGAACATAGCAAATTCAGGCAATTACACAATTTAATTTACAGTCTC
>NZ_JAMXXS010000085.1:0-1269 GCF_024129595.1 Acinetobacter lwoffii
CACTGCTGTCCCATAGTTTGCTTTAAATAAAAAAACCTGAGTCCTAACAGTTAAAATATGAGTGCAAACAAACACTTTAACGACCAGGATTCAGGTTTTGTCACATCAGAATACCGTATTTCATGAGCTAATTAAACCTGTTGTGCGACAGGATTTTGAACAACTTGCTAAAGTACACCATGTTGGACAGAAATTTAGAGCGGCTTCCCGGTGGGATCAGTTTATTGCCATATTGATGTCTCAATTCTCTTGTAGACAAAGTCTGAGAGATATTCAATCCAATTTGGAGTGCCAACAGGAAAAGCTAAGTCATCTCGGAGCAAAGTCTATTCCCCGAAGCACGCTGGCACGAATCAATGAGCAGCAGCCTGCTGCCTTGTATCAACAGCTATTTCACAAGTTGCTTAAATACTATGAACACTCAAAAGTAGCTCATAAATTTCGCTTTAAGAATCCCTTGTATTCCTTGGATGCCAGTCATATTGATCTGTCGCTTTCCTTATGTGAATGGGCCAAAGTTCACGACTCAAAAGCCAGCATGAAACTCAGCATAGGATTGAATCACAGCAATGATATTCCTGAGTTTGTTGCAGTTGAAAATGGCAAAGAAAATGACATGGTACAAGGCCGCAAATTCCAGTTTCCTGCTGGCAGCATTGTAGTTTTTGATAAAGGCTATGTCGATTACCAATGGTATGCAAATCTGACTGCTCAAAACATTGGATTTGTCACACGTTTTAGGCCTAAATCTGTGTATCAGGTGATCCAGCAACATCCAGTGCTTGAATCCAAAGGTATTCTAAAAGATGAAACCATTCAGCTGAATAGCGCACATGCCCTAAAAAGAAAAGCCCCAGTGTTAAGAAGAATTGAATATAGAGATCAGCAAAGTGGCAAGCACTTTAGCTTTCTCAGCAATAACTTTCATTTAGCCGCCTCCACCATTGCGGCGATTTATAAAGATCGTTGGAAAGTTGAGCTGTTCTTTAAGGCGATTAAGCAGAATCTCAAATTAAAAGCGTTTCTAGGCCGCAGCAGGAACGCAATTCAGACACAAATCTGGATTGCGATGATCGCCTATTTATTGGTGAGTTTCGCTCAACATTTAGGGAAAACAGGTTGGACAGTTCAACGTTTACTCAGAATAATTCAAGTGAATTTGTTTGAAAGAAGAACTTTAAAAGCTTTATTTTCACCCGATAAAATACCCATAAAACAAGAGGAAGCTCAAATGAGCTTCCTCTTGTGAAAAATTGTGGGACAGCAATG
>NZ_JAMXXS010000086.1:0-1194 GCF_024129595.1 Acinetobacter lwoffii
CATGGCTAAGGCTAAGTTTGAACGTAATAAGCCACACGTTAACGTGGGCACAATTGGTCACGTTGACCATGGTAAAACAACTTTAACAGCTGCAATTGCAACTGTATGTGCGAAGAAATTCGGTGGCGAAGCGAAAGACTACGCTGCAATCGACTCTGCACCAGAAGAAAAAGCACGTGGTATTACAATTAATACTTCACACGTAGAATACGATTCTCCAACTCGTCACTACGCTCACGTAGATTGCCCGGGCCACGCCGATTATGTTAAAAACATGATTACTGGTGCTGCTCAGATGGATGGCGCGATCCTTGTATGTGCTGCGACTGATGGTCCTATGCCACAGACTCGTGAACACATCCTGCTTTCTCGTCAGGTAGGTGTACCTTACATCGTTGTATTCTTGAACAAATGCGACCTTGTAGACGATGAAGAGCTTCTTGAGCTAGTTGAAATGGAAGTTCGTGAACTTCTTTCTACTTACGACTTCCCGGGTGATGACACTCCAGTGATCCGTGGTTCTGCTCTTCTTGCGCTTAACGGTGATGACAGCCAATACGGCGAGCCAGCGGTAGTTGCGCTTGTTGAAGCACTTGACTCTTACATTCCAGAGCCAGAGCGTGCAATTGACCTTCCATTCCTTATGCCAATTGAAGACGTATTCTCAATCTCTGGTCGTGGTACAGTAGTAACTGGCCGTGTAGAGACTGGTATCGTTAAAGTAGGTGAGTCTGTAGAAATCGTTGGTATCCGTGATACTCAAACTACTACAGTAACCGGCGTAGAAATGTTCCGTAAACTTCTTGACGAAGGTCGTGCGGGCGAGAACTGTGGTGTTCTTCTTCGTGGTACTAAGCGTGAAGACGTACAACGTGGTCAAGTATTGACTAAACCAGGTGCGATCAAGCCACACACTAAATTCGATGCAGAAGTATACGTACTTTCTAAAGAAGAAGGTGGTCGTCACACTCCATTCCTTAACGGTTACCGTCCACAGTTCTACTTCCGTACTACGGACGTAACTGGTGCGATCGCGCTTAAAGAAGGCGTGGAAATGGTTATGCCTGGTGACAACGTTGAGATGTCAGTAGAGCTAATCCACCCGATCGCAATGGACCCAGGTCTACGTTTTGCGATCCGTGAAGGCGGTCGTACAGTTGGTGCTGGTGTAGTTGCTAAAGTAACTGCATAATC
>NZ_JAMXXS010000087.1:0-1105 GCF_024129595.1 Acinetobacter lwoffii
TAGGACTTACGCATTGACGGATTTAAAAAAGTCTCAAACTACTTTATAACGTATCTGTGATCAGACGAACTAAACATGCTTCTACAGCAACTTGTACATTACCCATTTATATGGGCTTTCTCATGACAGAACCAAACTCTATTAGCTGCACACAACTTGCCGAGACTTATAATATCTCGCATGACAGTGTAAATCGCTTTTTGGAGCGTGAAGACTACACAGCTCACGATCTATATCAAGAAGCAATTCAACACATTGATAATAATAAACTTATAGTCAGTATTGATGATACTGTTTTAGATAAGCCATATAGTCAACATATGGACTTAGTTAGCTATTTTTGGTCAGGTAAACACCACCGATCCGTCAAGGGTATTAATCTCATTACCTTGTATGCGACAGATCAACATGGCAAAAATATTCCAATTAATTTTCGAATTTATGATAAGTCAGAAAGTAAAACCAAGAATGATTACTTTATGGAGATGTTAAGTGAAGTACTCGATTGGGGTGCAAAGATTCAATTCATTACAGGTGATAGTTGGTATTCATCGACTGAAAATCTAAAAACCATAAGAAAACATGGTATTCGATTTATGTTTGGTGTCGACAGTAACCGTAAGGTTTCCCCTGAAAAAGGACAATGGTTTCAACTCCGTTTATTGCCGAATTTTCATCAGGGTCAAGTGGTCTGGCTCAAAGATGTTGGCTTTGTACAATTATTTAAGACTCAGTTAAAAGAACAGCAGAGATTTTATATTGTGCATCAAGATGAAGATGATTTATTGTCCTTTGATGGTTTTTATGAATTACATTCAAGTCATTGGAAAATAGAACAATATCATCGAGTAATTAAACAGGTTTGTCATATTGAAAAGTTTCAAGTAAGACGATCCAAGCTGATTTTGAATCATATTTTCTCAGCCTTGATGGCCTATGTTGAGATACAAAAGAACCAGTTTGAGCGGATCTTTGAAAATGTATATCGTTGGCAGAAGAAATTATTTAGACCAATTATCAAGAACTTTATTGATGAATTTATTCTCGATAAGAATCATCTGCTGCCACAGAAAATCTATAAATAATAGTGCGTAAGTCCTATATT
>NZ_JAMXXS010000088.1:0-1071 GCF_024129595.1 Acinetobacter lwoffii
GGCGGATTCAAGCGGCAAGTGCAACAGTATAAAAACCAGCCATAACATCACTGGGCGTATACCATCCCAGTGTCTTTCTGGGGCGATTATTTAGAGCAGATTCTATCTGTTCTATCCGTTCTTTTGAAACATCATCAAACGATGAGGATTTTGGCAGATATTGCCTGATCAGACCATTGCTATTTTCATTTCTGGCACGTTGAATCGACTTGTACGGATCTGCAAAGTAAGTTTCTATACCTGCTTTCTTTATCCGCCAATGCTCTGAGAATTCCTTGCCATTATCAAAGGTCACACTATATGCATGACTGTGGCGCAAACACTCTAAAGCACACGTGATCGTTTTAGCTGAGGTTCTAGTTTTCCCCAAATGAGCGATATGTAGATACAGACTCTTGCGATCAACCAGGGTTAATAATGCCCCCTTATGATTCTTGCCTATCACGGTATCACCTTCAAAATCACCAAGACGTTGACGCTTGTCTATGACCTCGTCGCGACAGTGAATGCTTGTTCTATCAACCAGTTGGCCTCTACGGTCTGTGTTTTTATAACCCCGCTTGCGATAGGTTTTCTGGTGTCTTAAATGTTGATGCAGTTCTCCACCCTTAGATTTATCCTGATAGATGTACTGATAGATCCACTCATGTGATGGGACATCTAGCCAGCCACGTTGTTTCAATGCCCCGGAAATCTGTTCAGGCGACCAACCCAGAGCAATCAGATAACGGATGTAAAATATGGCGAAGTCTGTCATCTGAGATGAAGAACGGTATCGTCGTTGACTTGAAAACCGATCAGCCTGTTTAGCCCGATAGCCGCGTTCCCCTGTATTCCTTTTGATCTCACGATAGAGGGTTGATCTGGAACGACCAAGCTCTCTGGAAAGAGTAGAGATTGAAGATTTACTTTTCAAGGCAGCATAAATTTCGTATCTTTCTTCTTGAGAAAGTTGGGTGTATTGCTTCATTGTGTGCTTTCCAATTGCGAGTTGAAAAAGTCTAATGATTCTAATACACCTAACTTTTTCAACTAACTACAAATGTGTCGCACTTGGGATTTGAATCCGCG
>NZ_JAMXXS010000089.1:0-918 GCF_024129595.1 Acinetobacter lwoffii
AGATCTCTTTCATAAATCAAAAAATGATCTTCTTTTTGGTTAATATTTGCACTCCTAATTTCTTGGCATTCGTGCATAATCTGTGGATGAAATACATCGATTCAAACAAGCTTTCTGATCCTCAGTTCAAGCGATACACGGGCATCTCATGGTCAACTTTCTATTTGATGGTTGAGCAATTGAAGAAACATGTTCCTGTCAAAGGCAGACCGCCCAAGTTAAGCCTGGAAGACCAGGTTCTGCTCTGTCTGAGCTATTGGCGGGAATACCGAACCTTATTTCACGTTGCAACGAGTTACGGGGTTTCAGAGCCCACAGCCTCAAGAATTGTCCGTCATGTTGAAGACTGCCTGATTCGGTCCAATCTTTTTAATTTACCGAAAGATTTACCCGAGGGCGAAGGCATTGACTGGAATGTTGTGATCGTGGATGCCACGGAAATTCCAATACAAAGGCCCAAAAAAACAGAAGAAAAGCTATAGCGGCAAGAAAAAGACCCATACCTTTAAAGTACAGGCCATGATTCACTACAAGACTCAGCAAATTCTGAGTTTATGTAGCAGTCGCGGTGCAGTGCATGATTTCGAGTTGTTCAAACGCAATTTAAACCAGATTCCTTCAGGAGCCTTTGTTCTTGCGGATAAAGGTTATCAGGGGATTTATACTTTGTATCCCAATAGCCTGTTGCCCTTAAAAGCCAAAAGACGCTGTAAATTGGATCCTGAACTAAAAATCTATAATCAGGAAATCAATAAAAGAAGAATAGCAATTGAGCATGTATTTGGCAGTTTAAAAACTTTCAAGATCCTTGCGGAACGTTATCGCAATAGAGCTAAAAGACTCGGTTTGAGATTCAATCTAATTGCTGGAATTTATAACTTGGAGCTGAGTAAAAAATGATTTATGAAAGAGGTCTAT
>NZ_JAMXXS010000090.1:0-885 GCF_024129595.1 Acinetobacter lwoffii
TAGACCTCTTGCGAAAGTAAAAACCACCTCAATATAAATTTCATGAGATATCAGAAATTAAATCGTTTTTCAGATTCTGAATTCAAACGCTTGGTTGGCGTACCTCGACATGTTTTTACTGAAATGGTAGAGGTTTTAGAAAAAGCAGAATCACTCAAAAAGAAATCAGGTCGTCCTCATACTTTAGATATAGAGGATCAGTTGTTATTAACTCTCAATTACTTACGGAACTACAGCACTCAACTGGAATTAGCGGCAAATTACCATATCGCTGAAAGTAATGTGAATCGAACCATTAAAAAGGTTGAAGATGCATTGATGAAATCAAGACGTTTTACTCTGCCAAAACGAAGCATTACCACAGCAGACGAACACTTTAACTGGGTCATTATTGATGCGACAGAATGTTCAATAGAACGTCCGAAAAAAAAATCAGAGTAAGTTCTACAGTGGTAAAAAGAAGAAACATACGCTAAAAGCACAAGTGATCTATCATCCGAACAGCAAACAAATCATAGGGCTAGATATATCGAATGGCAGTCAGCATGATATTAAATTGGCAAGAAAAACGGTTAAGAAATTCAAACATTGTGAATATGTTATGACCGATTTAGGGTACTACGGATTAGAGCAAGATGGCTTTAAATTATTGATACCAATAAAGAAAAAGAAGAATTTACCCTTATTTGATGTTGAGAAAAGGTACAATAAAATGATTGGAAAAATACGAGTTGTGATCGAACACATTAATAGTCAATTGAAAACATTTAGAATATTAAGTGAACGCTATCGAAATAGACGGAAAAGATTCGGTTTACGCATTAACTTAATTGCTGCACTCGTAAACCGGATAAACTTGCAATAATGACTTTCGCAAGAGATCTA
>NZ_JAMXXS010000091.1:0-850 GCF_024129595.1 Acinetobacter lwoffii
TGTACTAGCTCAAACCTGATCTGACAGTTACCTGATTTTTATTGTGCCTGTCAGGTTAAATTTGAGCTAAATTCTTCTCAGCCCAAATTTGTTTTCCATCAAGTAAAGTTTCAAATGGTGTACGACCACAGCAGATTTTTCCTTGATGAGTCCGTTCAGTATTATAGAATTTCAGCCAGTCGTCTAAATCCGTCTGCAACTCTTCTAGCGTGCTATAAAGCTTTTTCCTAAATGTAATTTGATAAAACTCCTGCAGTATTATTTTATGGAAGCGTTCACAGATCCCATTCGTTTGTGGTGAAGCTGCTTTTGTCTTCGTGTGATCAATGTCATTGAGCGCTAGATACAACTCATAGTCATGTTGTTCCACCTTACCGCAATACTCGGTTCCTCTGTCTGTAAGAATGCGAAGCATTGGTAAATCCTGGGATTGATAGAAAGGTAATACACGATCATTGAGCAAATCAGCCGCTGTAATCGGTGTTTTGGTTGTATAGAGCTTGCAATGAACGACCTTGCTATAAGTATCGATAAATGTTTGCTGGTAGATCCGTCCAACACCCTTGAGATTCCCGACATAAAAGGTGTCTTGTGCACCTAAATAGCCTGGATGAGCAGTTTCGATTTCACCACACGCCACATCATCTTCATGCTTACGCTCAAGTGCAGCAATCTGATGATCATTTAGTACGATACCATCCTGTGCCACTTTAGCTTCGAGTGCTTTTAAACGCTTCTTAAAGTTCTCCAAATCATGGCGGAGCCAAATAGAACGAACACCACTCCCTGAAACAAATACACCTTTCTTGCGCAATTCGTTACTGGTACGATGCTGACCATAAGCTGGATA
>NZ_JAMXXS010000092.1:0-817 GCF_024129595.1 Acinetobacter lwoffii
CTAGAGCCTGTCATCAATTAGCTTGAGAAAATCTAACCTGTCCTCATTATTTTTTCATGACTAAACGCTATGCATTAAGAGATGATCAGTGGGAGCAGATTAAGGATCTGTTACCTGGACGAGCGAGTACTGTTGGAGTAACTGCCAAAGATAACAGGCTATTTGTTGAAGCAGTATTGTATCGGTATCGTTCAGGTATTCCATGGCGAGACTTACCCGAACGCTTTGGGGATTTTAGAGTTGTGCACACTCGCTTTAGCCGTTGGGCTAAAGCAGGCGTATGGCAGAAAGTTTTTGAAGTGCTATCACATGAAAGTGATAATGAATATGCCATGCTAGACTCAACCATTGTGCGTGCTCATCAACACAGCGCCGGAAAAAAAAGAACAGGCAATCGGACGCAGTAAAGGTGGTTTAAGTACCAAAATTCATGCCCGTACTGATGCTTTAGGCAACCCAACAGGATTTTATCTCACTGCCGGGCAGACTCATGACTTAAATGGTGCTGATGTGCTGCTGGACTTATCGTTAAGTCAGACTTGGCTCATGGATAAAGCCTATAATTCTAAGGATCGGGTGATTGATCCAATCCATAAGATCAAGGGTCAGATCGTGATGCCATCCAAAAGTAACGCGATTGATCAGCGTGATTATGACCAACATCTTTATAAAGCAAGACATCTGATCGAGAACTTCTTCGCCAAGCTCAAGCAGTATCGAGGTATTGCTACGCGCTATGATAAATTGGCTCAAAACTTCCTGTCAGCAATCTACCTTGCTTCAATCATGATATGGCTTAATTGATGACACGCCCTAA
>NZ_JAMXXS010000093.1:0-816 GCF_024129595.1 Acinetobacter lwoffii
CTAGGGCGTGTCATCAATTAGCTTGAGGAAAACCGCCTTGTCCCCATTATACTTTTATGACTAAACGCTATGCATTAAAAGATGAGCAGTGGGAACAGATTAAAGATCTGTTACCTGGACGAATGGGTACTGTTGGAGTGACGGCCAAAGATAACCGACTATTTGTTGAAGCTATATTGTATCGGTATCGTTCAGGTATCCCGTGGCGAGACTTACCCGAACGCTTTGGTGATTTTAGAGTCGTGCATACTCGTTTTAGTCGTTGGGCTAAAACAGGTGTATGGCAGAGAGTCTTTGAAGTACTGTCACATGACAGTGATAATGAATATGCCATGTTAGACTCTACCATTGTACGTGCTCATCAACACAGCGCTGGGGGAAAAAAATCAGGCGATTGGACGCAGTAAAGGGGGCTTAAGCACCAAAATTCATGCCCGTACTGATGCTTTAGGCAACCCGACAGGATTTTATCTCACTGATGGGCAGGTCCATGACTTAAATGGTTCAGATGTGTTGCTGGACTTATCGTTGAGCCAGATCTGGCTTATGGATAAAGCCTACAACTCTAGGGATCGGGTCATTGATCCAATTTTAGAGGCGAAGGGTCAAGTTGTGATGCCAGCGAAAAGTAATTCTATTGATCAGCGTGATTATGATCGACATCTCTACAAGGCAAGACATCTGATTGAGAACTTTTTTGCCAAGCTCAAGCAGTATCGTGCTATTGCCACACGCTATGATAAATTGGCTCAAAACTTCTTATCAGCGATCTACTTGGCTTCAACAATCATCTGGCTTAATTGATGACACGCCCTA
>NZ_JAMXXS010000094.1:0-787 GCF_024129595.1 Acinetobacter lwoffii
GGTGGTGTTTCAAAAAGTATGCTGAAAAAAACAATATGGCTTTTGATAAAATAGAGGTATGAAAATAACGCTACAAATCAAATGTCCTACCTGTCTAAGTAACAATATAAAGAGAAATGGCATCAAAGTAGATGGGAAACAAAACCATCAATGCAAAGATTGCAAACGTCAGTTTATTGGTGATCATGCATTAAGCTATCAAGAATGTAACTCAGGTATTACCGGCAAGATATTACATTTAATGGTCAGAGGAAGCGGTGTAAGAGATATTGCTGAAGTCGAGCGTATCAGCATTGGCAAGGTATTACGAACCTTAAGTGAATCGATCTATCAGATTCAGCCTAAACAAAGCCACTACGAATGTCTTGAAGTCGATGAACTTTAGACTTTTGTAGGGAATAAGAAAAATAAACAATGGCTTATTTATGCCTACCATCGAGAATCTGGAGAAATTGTTGCTTATGTTTGGGGTAAGCGGGATTTAGCAACGGTTCAACGTCTTAAAGCTAGACTTAAAAAGCTTGGGGTTCAATATGCTCGAATTGCGAGTGATCATTGGGATAGTTTTATCACAGCATTTCAATGTTGCAAGCAAGTGATCGGTAAGTTTTTTACCGTCGGTATTGAAGGTAACAATTGTAGAATTCGTCATCGAATCAGGCGTGGATTTAGGAGAAGTTGCAACTTTTCTAAAAAGCTCGAAAATCATTTTAAAGCCTTTGATTTGACTTTCTTTTACCTTAATAACGGATTTGTTTAACGCCAGCATACTTTTTGAAACACCACC
>NZ_JAMXXS010000095.1:0-780 GCF_024129595.1 Acinetobacter lwoffii
TAGATCTCTTGCGAAAGTAAAAAATTGTTTATACTAGCCCCATGAAATATGAAAATTTAACTCGATTTAATGATGGGGAATTTAAACGACTCGTTGGAGTTCCTCGTCCATTATTCTTAAAAATGGTATCGGTGTTACAACACGCTGAACTTGCCAAGAAAAAATCTGGAAGGCCGCATTCTTTGTGTTTAGAGGATCAATTATTGTTAACTCTAAACTACTTACGCTGTTATAGGACTCAAATTGAATTATCCGCTGACTATAATCTCGCTGAAAGTAATGTGAATCGTACTATTCATAAAGTTGAAAATGCTCTGATTCAATCACGGATTTTTGCATTACCCAAAAGGAATCAAAAGTTTAGTGAAGGTGATTATGTGATCGTTGATGTCACTGAGTCACAGATTGAGCGTCCCAAAAAAACAAAGAAAATTCTATAGCGGTAAAAAGAAGAAACATACGCTAAAAACACAGGTCATTTTTAACCCAAGACTAAAGCAAATTGTAAGTATACAGGTCGAAAGTGGCAGAAAACATGATCTGACGATTGCGCGTAAGTATTTTAAGGAGATGATCATTTATCCTTGTATTATGGCAGATTTAGCCTATAAAGGATTTCATCAGATTAAGAGTAAGTTACTCATTCCAATCAAGAAACCTAAGAATTTATCATTACCCAAAATAGCAAAACAGATCAACCAAGAAATCAGTCGGCGTAGGATCACAATTGAACATATCAACGGCAAACTTAAATATTTTCGGATATTAACAGAACGGTAT
>NZ_JAMXXS010000096.1:0-707 GCF_024129595.1 Acinetobacter lwoffii
GGGTTTGTCGGAGACTTTTTTATTTAAGTTAGGCCACCTGACCTAACGGGTTAATCTTATCATAGTACATTGCTTCAAACTCAAAAGGCGATACATAACCCAGTGCACTGTGTACACGCTTTTTATTGAACCAATCTACCCAGTTTAGTGTCGCAAGTTGTACATCTGCTAAACCTTGCCAATCTGCTTTTAAATATTCAATCACCTCTGTTTTGTATAAGCCATTCACCGTTTCAGCCAGAGCATTATCGTATGAATCACCAGTTGTACCGACTGATGCTCGTAAATTTGCAGCTTCTAAACGATTGGTATAGCGAATAGAAAGATATTGAACACCTCTATCGGAATGATGAATCACATTCTTTGGCATGCCTCGATCGTGCAATGCTTGCTCAAGTGCATCGAGTACCATATCTGTATTCATCCGTGTAGATACTTTCCAGCCAACAATTGCTCGTGAGAACACATCAATAATAAAGGCGGTATAGACCCAGCCTGAATTTGTTTGAATATACGTAAAGTCACTGACCCACAGTTGGTCAGGATGATCAGCAGTAAAATTACGTTTCACTAAATCATCTGCTCGTTTTTGGTCATCTCGGCTACGGGTGGTTTTTTTGTTCTTACCTCGCCAAACACCTTGTATACCTAGCTTTTTCATTAATCGAGCAACAGTACAGCGTGCAATAATATAGCCTTCACGTTTC
>NZ_JAMXXS010000097.1:0-696 GCF_024129595.1 Acinetobacter lwoffii
TCCTGGTCGTTAAAGTGTTTGTTTGCACTCATATTTTAACTGTTAGGACTCAGGTTTTTTTATTTAAAGCAAACTATGGGACAGCAGTGGGGAACTTCCTCCTTTTTTAAGGAGGGTTGGAGTGGATTAAAGTTGTTGATATTGTTTAAAAAAGACCCTACTGTGAAGTGGGGTTTTTTTATTAGGAAATTGATGATGCATCGTATAACAGAAATAAAAATTAGTAACTTTAAATCGTGTCGAGAAACTTTTTTAAAATTAGAATCTTTTACAGCTTTAGTTGGATATAACAACGCGGGGAAATCAAATTTATTAAAGTGTATTGATGCTCTAGTAAGGGGCAAAGCACAAGATGAAAATAGTTTTTATGATCCTAATAAACCAATAGAAATAATTGCTTTGTTAGAGGGAGTAAATGAAGAAAGTTTAGCGCATTTATCAGAGATACAATTTAAAAGCTTAGAACCGTATTTGGAAGAAGGAAAAATTAGAATTAGATTCTTTCAGGAAAAAGCAGGAACTGGTAAGAATGCTGTTGTTATGGGGGTACAGCCTCCAAGTTTAAACAATGATATATGGAATAATCCAAATGGATTACCTCAAGCGAGCCTGTAAATAATTTTGTGTAATTGCTTTTCATAAATTTAAAGGTGATTGCTTAAGCGGTCACCGAATTCAATAATAAAGCGGCTCATG
>NZ_JAMXXS010000098.1:0-688 GCF_024129595.1 Acinetobacter lwoffii
GGCACTGTTGCAAATAACCACGAATGGTAAGCTGAAGACTGTTTTAGCTAAAGGTGCAGCATATGAATCCTTTCCATGGTCGGCATTTTCAGGGCGAAATCATTCTTTGGGCTGTGCGCTGGTATTGTAAATATGGCATTAGCTATCGTGAACTGCAGGAAATGCTGGCCGAACGGGGTGTGAATGTTGATCACACGACTATTTACCGTTGGGTTCAACGTTATGCTCCTGAAATAGAAAAACGTTTACGCTGGTATTGGCGTAATCCTACAGATCTGAGCTCGTGGCATATTGATGAAACCTATGTAAAAGTGAATGGACGATGGTCTTATCTGTATCGTGCAGTCGATCAACGTGGCGATACCATTGATTTTTATCTTTCTTCTAGACGTAATACCAAATCAGCATATTGTTTTCTTGGAAAAATTTTAAATAATGTGAAGAAGTGGCAAATTCCACAAGTGATCAACACGGATAAAGCACCCACATATGGACGTGCTTTATCACGGTTAAAACGGGAAGGTAAATGTCCACCAGACCTTGAGCACAGGCAGATTAAGTATAAAAATAACGTGATTGAATGTGATCATGGCAAGCTAAAGCGGATCATCAGGGCCACATTAGGATTCAAATCTATGAAGACGGCTTATGCCACAATTAAAGGTATTGAAGTCATGCGTGCACTACG
>NZ_JAMXXS010000099.1:0-667 GCF_024129595.1 Acinetobacter lwoffii
TAGGTCGGCTATATTACTCTCTATCTCTAGAAAGTCAACCAGTAATGAAAACTATTTTTAAACTTATCAAATAAAACCTAACTCAATCAAATTCAACTAAGTTACTGTCTTATCAGAAGTTTTAATCCTCATCACCGCCGATGGATGTGCATTCTACAGGATTCCCAACCCAATACAACCCCTATTTTTAAATAATTCAGCAAAAATATCACGACTGTTTATTTATTCTACAAAAAATACAGGTTTTTCTATTTTTCACTCAAAATTTATTCAATTATTGATGTTTTAAAGTAGTTTATTTACTTATCAATGGGTATTTCTAGTTAATTTAATTGCTATATCTATCTAAAAATTTCTTATTGTCTTTATTTCAGATCAAACACAACAGATGAGTTAATAAAATAGATTTACTATGGAATCCCTTACCCATTTTAAAAATATAATCCTTCTCCATCCATTAAAATTTCATTCAACAAGATAATCACTCTATAGATAGACTCTGGCTGAATTGTTGAATGATTAAAATTAAGAGTGAAGCAATGCAAGAAGAAAGCAATCTTCAATGCACAGTTTTATTAGGGCGTGTCATCAATTAAGCCAGATGATTGTTGAAGCCAAGTAGATCGCTGATAAGAAGTTTTGAGCCAATTTATCATAGCGTGTGGCA
>NZ_JAMXXS010000100.1:0-592 GCF_024129595.1 Acinetobacter lwoffii
CAATTGCGAGTTGAAAAAGTCTAATGATTCTAATACACCTAACTTTTTCAACTAACTACAAATGTGTCGCACTTGGGATTTGAATCCGCGTAAATTAAAAAATAAACAATAACAATAATTTATTAGAGGTCTTGCTTCAGCTGATTCTACACGGCTGACCAGTCATGATCTCAGGAATCTCGATATGTATACAACCGAATTGCTCGATGAAGCGCGTAAATTTATGCACCATATGCTAAGCGTAATACGGACTCCAATAATGAACTGCGCTTGCAAATCAAATTGAAAAGTAATCGTCTTAACCCAGTTTTACAGGCGGAAAGTACTCAAATATCTATGCTTGAGCAGTCTAGATCACGCACACTTTCTACCGATTAATACTGAGGATCTGGGCAACGCATAATTTGGCTAAAAACGTATGGCCAATGTCACTTTTAATGTTAGGTGGCATAATCAATGCCAGAGTCTGAAAGCGGATATTTCTATTTTGGACTTACAAGGGCTGTTATTCACCAATTAAAATGTCTATGCGATAAACCATTTAAAATGTCCTGTTTTTAACCACAAGAGTCAAGCACAGGATTTAACTTTC
>NZ_JAMXXS010000101.1:0-578 GCF_024129595.1 Acinetobacter lwoffii
TCCAGATAATCGTCTTCCTGATCCATGATGTCGGCAAAGAAAAGATTTGGTGATTTACCGCCGAGTTCCAGAGTCACCGGAATAATATTTTCAGTCGCATATTGCATGATCAGCTGACCCACTGCGGTTGAGCCGGTAAAGGCAATCTTGGCAATACGGGGATTGGTCGCCAGTGGACGGCCGACTTCGACCCCGTAGCCATTGACGATGTTCAACACGCCCGGTGGCAAAATGTCCTGAATCAGTTCAGCGAGCACCAGAATACTGACCGGGGTCTGTTCTGCAGGTTTCAGCACAATACAGTTGCCTGCAGCCAGGGCAGGTGCCAGTTTCCAGGCGGCCATCAGAATCGGGAAGTTCCAGGGAATGATTTGTCCGACTACACCAAGCGGTTCATGAAAATGGTAGGCGATGGTATCTTCATCAATTTCGGAAATGCCGCCTTCCTGGGCACGGATACAGCCGGCAAAATAACGGAAATGGTCGATCGCCAGTGGAATATCTGCAGCCAGCGTTTCACGGACCGGTTTGCCATTGTCCCAGGTTTCTGCCACAGCCAACATTTCCAGATTTTGTTC
>NZ_JAMXXS010000102.1:0-543 GCF_024129595.1 Acinetobacter lwoffii
AAGCTTTATTTTCACCCGATAAAATACCCATAAAACAAGAGGAAGCTCAAATGAGCTTCCTCTTGTGAAAAATTGTGGGACAGCAATGACCAGAACGGCTTTTTATTGATTATTCATGTTCCACGCTTATTTACCAACCAATGTTCCACGGTTTTATGCAATCTAATTTAACCATAAAGTTTTAATTTTAGAAAATTAATATGAGACTTGATAAAAAAACCACCAATAATCGCGGTTTCTTTCAATGACAACTTATGTGTCGTTCAATGACATTTTATGCGTCGCAAATGACAACTTATGTGTCGCGTGACGTTATCCGCTTTAAATAAACATTTGATGATTGGATGTTTTTCAAAATCAGTTAGTGCTACTTCAAAATTGTCACGCTGCATTGAAGGTGACATTTCTTCTGCAACATGACTTTATGCTGAATAATATTTAATAATAGCAAACTAGAGCCTGTCATCAATTAGCTTGAGAAAATCTAACCTGTCCTCATTATTTTTTCATGACTAAACGCTATGCATTAAGAGATGATCAGTG
>NZ_JAMXXS010000103.1:0-503 GCF_024129595.1 Acinetobacter lwoffii
GTCTTTCATCGCCTCTGACTGCCAAGGCATCCACCACATGCACTTAATTACTTGACTATACAACCCCAAACAGTCGTTTATCCTTACAAGTAGGATAAGCAACAGAGTTCGTCTTGCGACTTACTCATACAGTTGGCGTTTCGTAGATTTAACTACTGTACAGCTTCAATTAGATTCATATACCAAAACGCTTGATTCAGTTAATTTCGCTAGAACTCATTTCTTGTAGTTACCTACTTGAAACGAGTTTGAACAAATTATTTCAACTCAAATATATTCTGTTAATGATTTTTCCAGCCTTCGTCAGGTCAGGAAACTGTGATAAATCACAGAGGTTAATAACAATGCCGCGCATTATACGCTGCTTTATCACTAAGCTCTATAAGCTATCAAACCGTTTGCTTATTACGTATCCGAAGGAATGTATGGTGGAGACTAGGAGAGTCGAACTCCTGACCTCCTGCGTGCAAAGCAGGCGCTCTACCAACTAAGCTAAGTCCCCA
>NZ_JAMXXS010000104.1:0-495 GCF_024129595.1 Acinetobacter lwoffii
TTAAATTAGTGAAATACTCAAATGAAAAAATAGTAAAAGCTCTCTTACTTTCTCCTTTACCACTACTTTTTTTCACAGCAGTCCTGTTTATCGTAATGAATCAGGAATACAGCCTATACTCGATTTTAGTGGTTCTTGTAGGGCACGGTCTTGTCTACTTGGCTTATTGTATTTTGACTGTACCTTTCAGCTTCATATTCTCAATTCTTTTAAATCGTTATAACAGTCTTAATTTATTAACTATCTGTATTGCCTCTATAATTATTGCTACTCCATTTTTTATTCTTTTTGGATGGAGTCACACAGGAGAAATTTCGAAAGAGTGGTGGAAGATGTATACAGATACATGGACTATCTTTATGGCTCTATTTCCTGGCTTATGTTATTGGCTATTTCTGATTAACCTAAAAGATAAGAAATCAAAGAATATTGAATAAACCATTGCATAGAGATTCTTAAATTTCCCTAAAATTAACATAATACACGTTATACGAA
>NZ_JAMXXS010000105.1:0-436 GCF_024129595.1 Acinetobacter lwoffii
AAAGCTTTATTTTCACCCGATAAAATACCCATAAAACAAGAGGAAGCTCAAATGAGCTTCCTCTTGTGAAAAATTGTGGGACAGCAATGCCGCGAGGGTGGCTTTTTATTTAAAGTTAAAATAACAAATATCGTGTCATTTTACGTCAAACGACACATAGCTTGTCATTAGCATGATAATTAAATCAGTATCTTAGTTCTTCTAATGAACCATAATGACACCATACTGCGACTCAACCGATGTCATTATTAGTGTAAGACGACTCAACCTGTGTCATTTTCTGATAAATAGATTTTCAGGCTCAAGTTTCATAATGAGGTTTTCTTTCATATAAGAGATTTTATGCTAGAGCCTGTCATCAATTAGCTTGAGAAAATCTAACCTGTCCTCATTATTTTTTCATGACTAAACGCTATGCATTAAGAGATGATCAGTG
>NZ_JAMXXS010000106.1:0-405 GCF_024129595.1 Acinetobacter lwoffii
CTCGTAAATTTGCAGCTTCTAAACGATTGGTATAGCGAATAGAAAGATATTGAACACCTCTATCGGAATGATGAATCACATTCTTTGGCATACCTCGATCATGCAAAGCTTGTTCTAATGCATCGAGCACCATATCTGTATTCATCCGTGTAGATACTTTCCATCCAACAATTGCTCGTGAGAACACATCAATAACAAATGCGGTATATACCCAGCCTGAATGAGTTTGAATATAGGTAAAGTCACCCACCCATAGTTGGTTTGGATGATCAGCATTAAAATTACGTTTCACTAAATCATCTGCCCGTTTTTGGTCATCTCGGCTACGGGTGGTTTGTTTGTTCTTACCTCGCCAAACACCTTGTATACCTAGCTTTTTCATTAATCGAGCAACAGTACAGCGTG
>NZ_JAMXXS010000107.1:0-403 GCF_024129595.1 Acinetobacter lwoffii
TCTGCACATACCACTTTTGTCTCTTTTAAATCTAATGTTGATATTAAATCAGGTGCAACTTTAACATCATGTGTGGTTCCATCGGTAATCACGAAATCAATAGGATTGCCATGTGCATCAACAATCAAATGTATTTTTGAGGAGTTTCCTCCTACACTTTTAGAAATAGATTGATTCGCTATACCGGCAGAATGTTGATGAGCACGTACATGAGAGCCATCAATAAAAACCCACTCCATATCGGGGCATGAGGCTAGTAATTTGAATAATCTAAGTAACTTACCGCTGCTTGACCAACGATTAAAACGTTTAAAAATAGAGTTTGAATGACCAAAACAACAAGGAATATCTCGCCACGGACAGCCTGTTCTAATTCTATAGAGAATAGCTTCAATAAAATTGC
>NZ_JAMXXS010000108.1:0-402 GCF_024129595.1 Acinetobacter lwoffii
CTAACCGTTTATTCTCAACGATCTCATTCTGCTGTAGCCCAGCTAATTTATTGAAAATGCTGTAGTTGAGCTTTCGTCCCTCGTGCATGAGAGCCACAGTCCCATCCGGGTACTCCAGAAATGAAATATATTGCCCAACAAGCTTATGATTCAGCTCTATCGGTTCAAGCAGATAAATACATTTGTCATAGGTCAGGGTCAGATTCTTGGTGACCTTACGCGGTTCCTGTCAGGTAAAAATATCATCCAGTTCAAGATGAGATTCGGTTAATGGCCGATGTAAATTCTTTGAGTTTCGCGCATATTTGGCGAACTTCTGATTGAAATGCTCAATAAAGCAGGGCAGCCAGGCATTTGCCTCGGCAATTGAACAGATACCTTCTAGGCGCATTTCCTTGATCA
>NZ_JAMXXS010000109.1:0-396 GCF_024129595.1 Acinetobacter lwoffii
CCGAGCTCCACTTGCATGTTGATGCACGCGTATGTAGCTTCCGTCAATGAATACCCATTCTTGATCCAAGACGCCTCGTAATCTAAAAAAAATTTATTCCACAATCCCTTGCTTGCCCAACGATTAAAACGATTATAAGCAGTTTGCCAAGGACAAAATTCTTGAGGAATATCACGCCATGTGGCGCCTGTACGCAGTTTCCATAAGATCGCTTCCATGATATTTCTACTATTCTTTGAACGGTAGCAACCATGTAATCGCATAGTATCTTGAATTTGCTGCCAGATATCATCGGTAAGAAGAGTACGTGCCATTGAAAATATAGAAATAAAAATAACTCAAAGGAGGATTTTAAGTATTTAAAACCAATTCTTCAAATGAGGACACGCCCTAGTA
>NZ_JAMXXS010000110.1:0-382 GCF_024129595.1 Acinetobacter lwoffii
TAGGGTCTGTTGACATTTACTGTTCATAATTAACCCTATAAAGGTAGCCATAAAAATATACAGGCTAAAGCAACAGAACTTTGATAATTTCTTTTGAGCTTGTCATATCGAGTAGCTATTCCTCTAAATTGCTTTAATCTACAAAACATATTTTCAACTAAATGCCTGATTTTATATAAACACCAGTCCATATGGTCATTGTTCGATTGGCTATTTGTTTTCTTTGGTATATTCGCTTTAGTCCCTGTTTTCCTGATCTGTTCACGCAGTGGTTCTGAATCATAGCCTTTATCTGCACATACCACTTTTGTCTCTTTTAAATCTAATGTTGATATTAAATCAGGTGCAACTTTAACATCATGTGTGGTTCCATCGGTAATCA
>NZ_JAMXXS010000111.1:0-373 GCF_024129595.1 Acinetobacter lwoffii
CCCCACACTACCATCAGCGCTAAGAGGTTTCACTTCTGAGTTCGGGAAGGGATCAGGTGGTTCACTCTTGCTATGGTCGCCAGCACAACTGGTATGATTACTTACTGAGGTCTTATGGTTGCCTTAGCTTTCTTCAAATCTTGCACTCTGTTCAAAGCAGTGCTTTGAACATCGTTCATTAACAGATATATCTGAGTTGGGTATTTTGTTCTTTAGCGTTCACTAAATCAAGCTGTTTTGCTTAATATCGAATCAATCGATCCTCACTTCTTTCGAAGTTCGTACAACAACTGTTTGGGTGTTGTATAGTCAAGCCTCACGAGCAATTAGTATTGGTCAGCTTCACATATCACTATGCTTCCACATCCAACCT
>NZ_JAMXXS010000112.1:0-365 GCF_024129595.1 Acinetobacter lwoffii
TGTGATTTATCACAGTTTCCTGACCTGACGAAGGCTGGAAAAATCATTAACAGAATATATTTGAGTTGAAATAATTTGTTCAAACTCGTTTTTAAGATCAACACTAACAGTGATTTATTACTGTGATGTGAAGATTAAGGAAATGAGTTCTAGCGAAATTAACTGAATCAAGCGTTTTGGTATATGAATCTAATTGAAGCTGTACGGTGCTTAAGTGCACAAACGTCAACTGTATGAGCGTGATGAGAAATCATCACAATCTGTTGCTTATCCCACTTGTAAGGATAAACGACTGTTTGGGGTTGTATAGTCAAGTAATTAAGTGCATGTGGTGGATGCCTTGGCAGTCAGAGGCGATGAAAGAC
>NZ_JAMXXS010000113.1:0-348 GCF_024129595.1 Acinetobacter lwoffii
GCATTTTTTCTAGGTGGAATCACCGCATGCCCTTGCCGATCTGCAATGACCTGACGGCATTGCTTGGTGTCATAAGCTCCATCGGTATAAACAGAGTCAATCCGCTCATCTTGTGGAATCTGATTAAGTAAATCACCAAGCACCTGTGAATCACTGACATTATTGGTTGTAAGCTGAACTGCTCGTATTTGCAGGGTTTTGGCATCTATACCAATATGTAGTTTACGCCATTGGCGACGATATTCAGGTCCATGTTTCTTGCGCTTCCATTCGACCTCACCTAGAAACTTCATGCCTGTAGAGTCCATGAGTAGATGCAGCCCATCGCTACTTTTTTGGTAGCTGATT
>NZ_JAMXXS010000114.1:0-316 GCF_024129595.1 Acinetobacter lwoffii
GTTCTATTGGCACGTTCCACACGGCCTTTGGCCTGGGGTGAGTTGGCGAAGATAATATCAATATTTAACTCATTCAGAATCCGCCCAAATTTATTGGTGAGAATATAGACACTTTAAATGGGTTTTAACAAGGGCCTTTCGTATAATCGCCATTATGTTAAATAGAATCAAAAAACCTCCAATAAAATCGTTATAGTATTATTGTTTATTGAGTAGATAAGAGAGTTAAATTAGTGAAATACTCAAATGAAAAAATAGTAAAAGCTCTCTTACTTTCTCCTTTACCACTACTTTTTTTCACAGCAGTCCTGTTTAT
>NZ_JAMXXS010000115.1:0-302 GCF_024129595.1 Acinetobacter lwoffii
TTTGAACAAATTATTTCAACTCAAATATATTCTGTTAATGATTTTTCCAGCCTTCGTCAGGTCAGGAAACTGTGATAAATCACAGAGGTTATCAAGTGCGCGTATCATAACGCTTGTACTTGTTAATCTCTAGGATCTAAACACTTGATCGCTTAAGGACTAAACTAACAATCAACTGATTGTCTATTTATTAGCTTTTGTCTTTATACATTCCGAAGGAATGTATGGTGGAGACTAGGAGAGTCGAACTCCTGACCTCCTGCGTGCAAAGCAGGCGCTCTACCAACTAAGCTAAGTCCCCA
>NZ_JAMXXS010000116.1:0-297 GCF_024129595.1 Acinetobacter lwoffii
CTCATGCACGAGGGACGAAAGCTCAACTACAGCATTTTCAATAAATTAGCTGGGCTACAGCAGAATGAGATCGTTGAGAATAAACGGTTAGGTACAGTTCTGGCACATATTCAGCAACAGCATGAAGAGTTGGAAAAACAGAATAAACGTTCCCGTCTCAAGAAAAGTATGCCGAGTCGTAAAGCTCAGAAAGCTGTTATTGAACAAAGAAAGTTAAATCCTGTGCTTGACTCTTGTGGTTAAAAACAGGACATTTTAAATGGTTTATCGCATAGACATTTTAATTGGTGAATAACA
>NZ_JAMXXS010000117.1:0-286 GCF_024129595.1 Acinetobacter lwoffii
CCTAGCTTTTTCATTAATCGAGCAACAGTACAGCGTGCAATAATATAGCCTTCACGTTTCAGTTTTTGCCAGACTTTACGTACACCATACCTACCTGAACTTTCCTTCCAAATTCGTTTAATTTGTTCAGCATGATGCTCATCATGTAGATCTCGTTTCGCTCGATGTTCTGGATTGTCAGCGAGATCTAAAGTTCGGTAATAGGTTGAAGCTGCGATCGGTAAAATCCTACAAATCGCATCAACACCATATAAGTCTTTATTGTTATGGATGAAATCCACCATTA
>NZ_JAMXXS010000118.1:0-277 GCF_024129595.1 Acinetobacter lwoffii
TTAGTTTTTGTTCGTTCATCATGTTGCCTGACTCCGTTGTGAATATGAACATAGCAAATTCAGGCAATTACACAATTTAATTTACAGTCTCCCTCAAGCTATAACAACCTTATTTCCTGAACCTACATTTATAAACTCAATGGAAGATTCAGCTGAAGATGTTTCTAAATATAAGGCAGGTAATACTATTAGATCTCTTGCGAAAGTCATTATTGCAAGTTTATCCGGTTTACGAGTGCAGCAATTAAGTTAATGCGTAAACCGAATCTTTTCCGTC
>NZ_JAMXXS010000119.1:0-262 GCF_024129595.1 Acinetobacter lwoffii
AAGAAAGTTAAATCCTGTGCTTGACTCTTGTGGTTAAAAACAGGACATTTTAAATGGTTTATCGCATAGACATTTTAATTGGTGAATAACAGCATTTGTAAGCCCAAAGTAGAAATGTTCTCGATAAATAATGAGCTAATTAACAGTACATATTCGGCTCACAATATGAGTCGAATTTGTGCTATATTTAACTCATCTTAGATTTTAGATGAGAGAGATTGAAAATGCAGAAATGGATTTGGCAAGCAGAAAACTGGACAAA
>NZ_JAMXXS010000120.1:0-242 GCF_024129595.1 Acinetobacter lwoffii
GGTGAAGTGTGTCTAATCAACAGGGTTTTCGGTCTCTAAGTACTTTTTAAAGGGAACATCATCGACTCAAATCTCTATTTGCAACAGTGCCCGAAATCAAACCTACTCCGACGCAGCCATCCAATGCTGCTTAATGATTAAATCCTTATTCCGTCTGTCTTTACGTATGGTTACTGGCTTTGTGCAAAGTCTGATTAAACTCTCTGGCTTAAATGGGACGGCCCCAGATTATTCGACCATAT
>NZ_JAMXXS010000121.1:0-236 GCF_024129595.1 Acinetobacter lwoffii
ATCCCGCTACTAGATCAAATGGGAGCAGTTTATTTTCTGCGGTCGCCATTTAAAAAGCACAGCTTTTTAAAGCTCACTTGAAAATCAACGGTAATCAGGGAAGGGAAAATTTAACTGATTGCGTCAGTTCGCAAAGTAGACACTTTGCTCTGATATATGTGCTATGGATCTGGATTAGATAGGTAATATAGATGCCTGGATAAACGCTGCAGCTTGCAGCTTTTATCCAAGCATCG
>NZ_JAMXXS010000122.1:0-233 GCF_024129595.1 Acinetobacter lwoffii
GCATGAATTTCATTCACCTGACTAGGAAAGCTTCTTGCCATTAATTTATCGCCTAATAATTTGATGCAATGCATCTTGGTTTCCACCAAACTGCGGCGATGATAGCCTGACCATTTTTTCCATAATGTCCTGCCTAAACGTTTAACTGTTCGAAGTAATTCATTTCGCTCTAGCGAGCTACTCTTTGTATCTTTCCATGGTTTCGCATTTTTTCTAGGTGGAATCACCGCATG
>NZ_JAMXXS010000123.1:0-227 GCF_024129595.1 Acinetobacter lwoffii
TGGTTGTACTCCTGAAACACTTCGTGCCTGGCATCAAAAGCATTTAGATCAGCAAAATCCTATTAAAGTACAACAGATATCTGATCAAGAAAAAATGAAGCAAATGGAACGTGAAATTAAAGAATTAAAGCGTGCCAATGAAATTCTACGTAAAGCAGCCGCTTTTTTCGCCCAGGCGGAGCTCGACCGCCCACACAAATAATGGTGGATTTCATCCATAACAATAA
>NZ_JAMXXS010000124.1:0-219 GCF_024129595.1 Acinetobacter lwoffii
GGATTTTGTTTATCTAAATATTTTTGATACCAAACACGTAGTGTTTCAGGAGTACAACCCTTGCGCAGTATACTGCTCAGGGAGCAATAGCTGTGATCGCAGCCCAATTCGATGGATAATCTTTCTCGGATTCAATCAATAATTGAACCGCTCTTTCTCTGATTTCAGGGGTATATTTTAATTTTGTCATCGGGATAGTCTCTCAGAATATTGACTCTC